>NZ_JBEXCV010000075.1:0-40393 GCF_040605455.1 Embleya sp. NPDC005575
GCTCGGTCGCGCGGCGGCGGCCGGGCTGTACGCGAAGACCGCCGCGGAGTGCAGCACGCTGCCGTCGGCGCGGGTGATGCTGCCGCGCACGGCCGGACCCAGGCCCGCCGCGGGGGGGAAGCCGGCGCTCGACGCGCCGCTCGGTATGGTGCCCAACTCCCGCCAGGAGCCCGCCGATCCGTCTGCGGAGGTGCTCACGGTGACCGGCTCGTGGGCGGCCTCGGCCAATACCACGTGCAGCCCCGCGCCATCCGCCCGCGCGCCGAGCAGCACGAGTTCGGCGCCCGCCGCGACGCCGCGCATCGCGTCCAGGCCGGCGGGCGAGCTGGTCCGGCCGTCGCCGAGCGACAGCACCGGACCGCCAGTGGTGCGCACCGCGAGATCGAGACCGCCGCCGGTTGCCGCGGTGCCGGCGAACCCGGCCCGGGTCAGGTCGGCGTTGCCGGTCAGTGCGAACCACCGGTCGCCGATCCGCCACTGCGCGAACCGGCCGTGGACCAGCCGCTGTTCGGGCAGCACGAGCACGTCGGCGGGACGACCGCCGAGCGCGGAGCGCAGCAGTGCGCCGGTGTGGCCCGACCAGTTCTCGTGCACACCCAACAGCACCCGCTCGGGGGCCAGGCGTGCGATCAGCTCGCGCAGCGTGTCGCCCGCCGGATCCACGGCCGGCGCGTACACGTGCAGCTCCTGCACCGGGCCGGCCGGCACCTGGTCCAGCAGCGAGCGGTCGAGGTTGTCCAGCAGTCGCGCGTCGGGGCCGGGGGCCTCGTCGGCCAGGATGTGCCGCTCGGTCAGCAGCACGGCGATCTCGCGCAGGTACTCGCCGGCCCACGGGGCCATCGCGACGCCGTCCAGCTCGGGCAGCTTGTCCAGCCAGTCGGCCACGTCGGCCAGCAGCGCGTTGGACGCGTCGTCCTCGGTCTCGACCACCGTCCACAGCCGGTCGTCCCCGGCCCAGCCGGGCAGTGCCGGGGTGCCGCCGCCGATCGCGATCCGGCACGCGTGCTCGCCGAGCAGTACGACCAGCTTGGCGCGCAGGCCACCGGGACACACGGTGGGCGCATAGAGGTAGTCACGGCCGGCGCCGCGCACCTGGCCCGGGTCGTGCGCCTCCTGCGCGGCGTCCCCGAAGATCGCGACGCGGGCGGAGAGGCCGCGGGCGAGGGGGACGGCGACGCGCTCCAGGAAGGGCAGGTCGACGTTCAGGCCGAGGAACAGGGCCTCGTGCAGGGCGGCGCCGTCGGTGCGCTCGTGCCATTCCCGCAGGAGCGTGACGGGGGATGCGGATCGGGTGTGCTGCGACGCGGTCATATGTCGATGTCCAAGGTCGTTCGTCCCGAGGGGATGGCGTGCGGGTGCGGCTCGCGGATGCGGTCGGTGGAGCCTTCGACACGCTTCCGATGGTAGGCCCGGTCGCGGGTTGCGGGAGGAGGGCCGACCACCGAAGGGGCGCGCCCCGGATCGGCGCCGGTCGGCGTGCGGGCCGCACGGGTCATCCGAAACCACCTTCCTCGTCGCGAGGATCATCGCAGGAGTCGGCGGTGGCGATGGCAAAGGTCCCACGTCGTGGGCACCATCCGGGAGCGGAGCACCCCCACGTCCTTGTCGCCGACCCGGCTGCCTGAGATATTAGTGCCTTCCGGCATGGGAGTCTCCGTTCGCGTCGAGGCGGATGCGCGAGTCGCCGGGTTCCGCGAACCGGTCGTGGCACCGACTTGCCGATCTTCGCCGATCCTCGTCGCCGACCCCGAAGGCGACCGGGATCCGAGGAGAATCCGGACATGACGCCGAGCCCGACAGCGCGCACCAAGAGCCGGACCGCCCTTGCCCGGGAGGCGATCCGAGGCCGCATCCTGCGCCTGGAGATGCCGCCCGGCACGGTGTTCAGCGAAGGGGACCTGGCGACCGCTCTGGGCATGGGCAAGACGCCGGTGCGCGAGGCGCTCAATCTACTCATCCACGAGAGCCTGGTCGCGGTCGCGCCGCATTCGGGCTACCTGGTCATGCCGGTCACCCTGCGCGACATTCGGGAACTGCTCGAACTGCGCCTGACGGTCGAGACGTTGGCGGCCCGACTGGCGGCCGGCCGGCGCGACGCGGAGGGGCTGCGCGGATTGGACGAGGCGGCGCGAGCGTGGCGGCGCACGGCGATGGGTGGGGCCCCGCCGGCGGGCCGGGCAGCCGGTCCGGCTCTCGGGTCACGCCCCGGTCCGGCCCTCGGCGTGGTACCGGGTTCGGCTCTCGGGCCGGCGGCAGGTTCGGCACCGGGTTCGGCACCGGGTTCGGCTCTCGGGCCGTCGGCGGGGGCCGGAGTACGTGTGGGAGCCGGTGTCGCGTCCGTGCCGCTCGGGTGGCTCGGGTTCGGCGCCGCGCTCGCCGAACGGGCCGGCAACGGGCGGGCCGCCGAGGTCGAGGAGTACGTGCTGCGCCACCAACTGCGACACCTGTGTCTGGCCGTTGTACTCGGCGAGCCGACCTGGCCGACACCCGACCACGGGCCGCTGAGCGCCGCTTTGGCGGCGGGTGACCAGGAGGCCGCGGCCGCCGCCGTCGAGCACGGCATCCGGGCGCTGGGCGCGGCCGTGTTCGGCGCGCTGGTGCCGCCGGTCGCCGCGCACCTGGGCCGCGCGGACGGCAACGGATGCGGCGCCGACCTGCCGGCCGACGTGCTCGACTTGGACCTGGGCGCGCTCCTCCGCCCCGGCGCGAACTGACCCGGCCACCGGGTACGACACTGCGCACGGACGCGGGCCGAGCCCGCCGTTTGCGGCCGGGGTGCGGGCCTTTGCTTCGCAGCGGGGCGGGTCGAGCCGGCCGCCGGCCGCCCGGCTGAGCACGGGTGCCGGGCGAGCTCGCAGCTGCGGCCAAGGTGCGGGCCCTTGCTTCGCAGTGGGGCGGGTCGAGCCGGCCGCCCGGGATCGGGCTGCGCACGCGCGTGTACCGAGCCGTCGCTCACGGTTGGGGCGCGGGCCTTTGCTTCGCAGCGGGGCGGGTCGAGCCGGCCGCCCGGGATCGGGCTGCGTACGGACGCTTTCCGAGCCCGCCGCCCAGGCCGGGCGCGCGGGGCCCTTGCTTCGCGCCGAGGCTGGTCGAGCCCGCCCGGGCATGGGCGCCTGCCGCGCCTGTGGCGCGTGGCGCCTGCCGCGTCGCGGTGCGTCGGGCGAGGTCGGTCATGGTCCGGGGGCGGGGCCTGCGATGTTTGCGTCGAGCAGGGCGTCGCTGGACGGGAGTGCGTCGAGTACTCGTTCGCGGCATGCCGTCAGCCGGGTGCGTACCGCGTGCCGGGCCGCGTCCGGGTCGCCCGCCGCGAGCGCGTCCAGCAGTGGCGTGTCGTCACCCGCGATCGAGCACAGGTGCGGCCCGTCCGCGGCCACGCACAGCCGGAGCAGCCGGTGGTGGGCGTGCAGGGTCGCGCCCAGCGCGCGGCGCAGGTGCCGATTGCCCGCCAGCTCGCCGAGCAGCAGATGCAGCCGGGTATACCGGTCCAGCCACGCGTCCGGGCCCTCTACCGGCCGCGCGCTTCGCACCCACGCGCCCTCGCGGGCCACCAGCGCGACGATCTCGGCCGGCCGCCGTGCCACCGCCGCCGCCGCGTCCTGCTCCAGCACCCGGTGCAGGTCGAACAACTCGCGCGCGGAGCGCAGGGTGACCCGGGAGACCCGGTAACCGCTGCGCGGGATCACCTCGACGAAGCCGTCCTCGGCGAGCAGGGCGAGCGCCTCGTGTACGGGCGTCTTGCTCATGCCCAGCTCGCCGGCCACCGCCTTCTCGGTGAATCGTGCGCCGGGCGCGAGTTCCAGGTGCAGTACCCGACGCCGGACCTCCCGGTATGCCGAGCCGGTCAGCGACCCGGGCCGGCCCTCGCCGCCGGTGCGATAGCCGGGCGGACTCGCATTCGCCATGACACTCCTTCCACTGCTCACCGTCCGGCCGCACCCCGGGCGCGGCGCGCGTGCATTCGTGGGCCGGGCCGACCGGGGTACGGCGGGTCGGCCCGGGACGGTCAGTAGAAGTGCCGCAGCTCGGGCCACAGGCGTGACCAGGGCTTGGCCGTGCCCGCGCACAGTTCGACCACCGCGTGCTGCTCCTCGTTGTCGACGCCCTCCCCGTTGTCCACCCGGGCGACCAGCCGGCAGTCGACGAAGTCCCGGAACCGGCCCGTGACTTCGGCCTCACGCACGATCACCACCGGACCGTCGGCGCGATCCGGCGGCGGGCCCCAGTCGGCGAAGGACATGTGGCCCGAATACGGCTTCGGCAGCCCACGGGTGGAGCCGTACCGGTCGAGCGCGCCGGCCTCGCCGTAGTTGCCCGCGAACAACACCGCCCGGTCGCGCTGTTCGGGCGGGATCCGCGCCCAGGCCACCGCCGCCGCGTCGGCCAGTTCGGGCCAGCCGATCTGTTCGCCCTGCTCCGGGTTGATCCCGTTCACCGCGTTCACGCGGCCGGCCGGCAGCAGCGGCAGCGAGATCACCGCGCTGGTGACGGTGGCGACCACGAGCATCGAGCCGACCGGCACCCGCCGACCGGGTCGGGACGCGGCCCACCGCACGGTCGGTTCGCAGCCGGCCGCGACCAGCACCAGGAGCAGCGGCAGCGCGTAGTACGACTTGCCGCCCGAGGCGATCACCAGGGCGCACAGAATCAGGTATCCGGGCAGTATCGAGCGCGCCCAGCGAAGCTGCTCCGAACGCCACAGCCGCACCCCGCCGGCCACCCAGATCGGCACGAAAAGCGGTGACAGGTAAGCGATTTGCAGCGGGACGAACATGATCCGGTTCTCGATACCGTCGTCCGTGCTGATCCCGCCGGCGACGGTGAACTGCGGCCAGCCGTGGCCGGCCTGCCAGATCAGGCCGGGGGCGCTGAGCAGGACGGCGATCGCGATGCCCGCGCCGAGCAGCCGGCTGCGCAACACCTCGCGCGGACCGACCGCGAGCAGGCCGACCAGCAGGGCCACCACGAGATAGCCGACCAGGTACTTGTTCAACATCGCGCCGCCGACGGCCGCTCCCACCGCGAGCCACCAGCGCCCGTTGCCGGTGCGCAGCAGGCGCAGCAGGAACCAAGCCACCATGAGCCAGGCGAGGATGTCCAGCGTCGCGGTGGACCACAGGTGACCGACGCCGAGCACGATTCCGGAGGTGGCCGCGCAGGCCGCGGCGAGCAACTGGCCGGCCCGGCCGGTACCGAACTCACGTGCTATCAGCGTGACGACCAGGACGGTCGCCGCGCACGCGAGCGCGGCGAATATCCGCAGATCCTGCGGCTCGTCCCCGAACAACTCGCCGGACGCGCGGGCGAGCAGCGGAGTGAGCGGAGGTTGGTCGACGTAGCCCCACGCGAGATGCCGGCCGGCCACCACGAAATACAGCTCGTCGCGATGGAAGCCGTAGCGCGCGGAGAGCGCCGCCTGCACCGCGAAGACCGCGATCATGATCAGCGCGATCGGCCGCTTCGCGAGCGGCGGGAGGGCAGCCGGTACGGGTGCGGGCAGCAGCGGTTCGGTCGACGTGCGTTTCTCCACACGGCTCATTACGTCATGGTGCCGGATCCGGGGTCGGTACGGCAGAGACTCGCGCGCGGGTCCATACAAACGAGTCGGGATCGAATTCCGGGGACCACGACATCGATTCGACATCGATCCGGCGAACCCGGGATGTCCGTTTGTGATCCGCACCCGCGGCGGCACGGCGTGATCCCGGGCCTGCTGGTCGGCGGGGCCGATCCGGTCCGGCCTGGGTACGGTCGGCGCGCTGGGCGGCGGTGCGCTGCTGCTCGACCTCGCGGCGGGCGTGACCGGACTGGCCGCGCTACGCCTGGGTCGGCGCACCGGGACCGAGAACGCCCGGCCACTGATGTTGATTTCGCTCGTCCTGACCAGCACCGCCGGTCTCCAGGCCATCGCGTTCTGGGCGCTGCGCGGCGACTTCGCGCTCGAATGGTGGGCGCCGAACCTGTTCCTGCTGCTGTTCCCGCTGCCCGCCATCACGGTGCCGGTGCGGCGGATGGCCCGTCCCCGGCCCTGAGCGATACGGGTAACGTCGCGGTGCGAAGCGCGGCCGGCTTCGCACCGCCACCCCACCCCCGCCCGAGGAGCCCACGACGTGTCCAAGACCCCCGAGATCGGCGCACCGGCACCGGACTTCACCCTCGACGCGGTACACCTGAGCGACGGCGAGGCCCGCCGCGAACCGCTGACCCTGTCCGCGCAGCGCGGTCGTCCGCTCGTGCTGGCCTTCTACCCCGGCGACGACACGGCGGTGTGCACGAAGCAACTGTGCTCGTACTCCTCCGGCTTCGAACAATTCACCGACCTCGACGCCACCGTCTGGGGGATCAGCCCGCAGGACCTGGACAGCCACGAGAAGTTCGCCCGCAAGCACGGCCTGCGCATGCCGCTGCTCGCCGACACCGACCACAGCGTGGTCCGGTCCTACGGCATCGGCCTGGGCGACAACGCGCTGCGCCGAGCCGTCTTCATCATCGACGCCGAGGGCATCCTGCGCTGGAAACACGTAGCCCTCGTCGGCCTCACCTATCGAGGCGTGGACACCCTGACCGCCCAACTGAAGCTCCTGCGCGGCTGAGTGGCGGCGCCCGGGCCGAAGGCTCAGAAGTTCAGTGGTTGAACGAAGGTGGGGGCGCCCTCGGGTGGGCCGCCACTGATCAGGGCGACTCCGGTGTGGCCGATGTGGACCGGGCCGCCGGAGTCGCCGGCGGCGCCGGACTGGGTGCTGCGGGCCAGGCCGGTGACCGCGCCCTCGGGGTAGTTGACGGTGACATCGGTGGCGTCGATGGTGCCGCACCGGGTGCCGCTGGAGGCGCCGGTGCCGCAGACCCGGTCGCGGAGCCGAGGTCGGGCGAAGCCGGTGATCGTGGTGGTGGAGTCGCCGTCGACGATGTCGGTGGCCAGGGTCAGGCCCTCGGCCGCGGGGATGACCGCCCAGTCGGCGCCGGGGAAGCGGGACTGGTCGACGTTGCCGATCAGGGCGCCGGTGTTGTCGTACCAGGTGGGTGCGTCCCGGGCGCAATGGCCCGCCGTGCCGGTCGTGTTCGGGCGGTAGCCGTTGAAGCCTGCGGTGCAGATGAACACCGTGCCGGTGAGCCCGCTGTAGATCGTGCTGCCGCCGTGGAACCCGGTCGCGGCACGGGAGTTCGGGTCGGCGGCCGGTCCCCGGGCCACCCGCGGTCGGATCGCCGCGTCGAGTTCGATGATCTCGGCCAGGGCGGGCACCCGTCGGGCGGTGTTCAGGAAGGCCGAGCCGGCCGGGTCGGCGGCGCCGCGCAGCGTGGCGACGATGAGCGTGCAGCGCCGGTGATCGATGTACCAGTACTGGCTGCCGCCGGCCAGGCCGTCCAGGGCCAGCCCGTCCAACCGGTGCTGGAGTGTGCGCAGTTCGCCCAGTCGATCGACGAGGCAGCCGGCGGCGGGCGGGTCGGACGCGGCCGGGCCGACCTGCGTGGTCAGGACGAGCACGGCCGCTGCGGCCATCGACAACATCGAACGCGTCACGGTGGTCCGCTTCATGCCGGACACCGTACGGACCCATCCCCGGCGCGCGGCGGCCGATCGCGCCGGGGTCACCCGAACGGGCGGACGGGATCCCCCGCCGCGCACCGCGCACCGCCGCCGGGCGTGACGTGCGCCACCCGGGCGGATGGCAGCCCGTTACGTCTTGCGCGACGTATGGAAGGTAAGGCTAACCTAAGTACGACCCTGGGGGTCGTGCCGAGCCCAGCCCCCGTCCTTACTCGTGCCCGGAGCCCCACATGCCCTCATCTCATCGCTCGCTCACGACCGCCCGGCGGCGCGTGGTTCGGCTGCTCGCCGGGGCGGGGGCGGCCGGTTTGCTGCTCACCGGGTGCGGTTCCGACTCCGACTCCAAGTCCGACGCCAAGCCCGCCGCGAGCCAGGGCAACGGCGCGCCGGCAGGCGGCGACTCGGCCGGCGGCACCCGCACCGTCAAGGACGCGACCGGTACCGCGGTCCAGGTGCCGGCGAGCCCCAAGCGCATCGTGGTGCTCACCCAGGAGGACCTGGACGCGGTGCTCGCGCTCGGCGTCAAGCCGGTCGGGATCACCAACGGCCAGGGTCTGGACAAGCCGCCCGCCTACCTGGCCGACAAGGTCAAGGGCATGGAGGTGGTCGGGAACCTACTCCAGCCGGTGATGGACAAGGTGATCGCGGCCAAGCCGGACCTGATCCTGGCCGGCGACATGCAGGATGAGCAGGTGCTCAAGCAGCTGCGCAAGATCACGCCGGCGACGCTGGTCACGATGGCCCCCACGGACGACTGGAAGTTGTCCTTCCGCGGCATCGGCAACGCGGTCAACAAGCTGGACCAGGCGAACAAGGTGATCACCGACTACGAGGCCAAGGCCAAGAAGACCGGCGAGGACCTGACCGCGAACAAGGGCGCCGCGGTGAGCATCGTGCGCTGGAACCCGAACGGCCCGAGCTGGATGGAGAAGCGCCAGTTCGCCAGTGGCGTCGCGCTCGACATGGGGCTGACCCGGCCCAAGGCGCAGGACAAGGACGGCAACGCGCACACTCCCGCGCTCAGCCTGGAGAAGATCGCCGAGATCGACGGGGACTGGCTGTTCCTGGGCACACTCACCGCCGACGGTGCGAGCGCGCTCAAGGAGGTCCAGGAGAAGCCCGCGTACAAGGAGTTGAACGCGGTCAAGAAGAACCACGTGGTCACCGTGGACGGTTCGGTGTGGTCCACCCGGGGCGGTCCGCTGGCTGCCGACGTGGTGCTCGGCGACATCACCAAGGCGCTGTCCGCCACCTCCTGATCCGCCGTCATCGGCAGCGACCGGCCCCGGGACGCCTCGCGCGCCCCGGGGCCGGGCCCGTTTCGGGACCCGGACGCCCCCGGTTCGGCACCGCCGCCCGGACGCCCCGGTTCGATCCGGGCGCCTTGGTTCGACCCCGCCACCCGATCGCCCCTTTCGTCTTCACGCAGAAAGCCGAGCATCATGGACACCCCGATCCTGCACGCGCTGACCGAGGCGGTCGCCGCCGGACGCGCCTACACCCGCGCCGAGTTCTGGGCCCGCGTCGAGGCGGTCGGTGCTCCGCTGGTCGAGCCGGACCCGTCCGACCCCGGACAGCGCCTGGTCACCTTCGTGTGGCGGGACGACCCGGAGGTGCCCGCCGACGACGTGCTCGCGCTGCTGCACACGTTCACCGATCGGGACCGGCACGCGGGCGATCTGACGCCGCATCTGATGCGCCGACTGCCCGGGACCGATGTGTGGGCGCTCACCCATCGGCTGCCCGCTGATCTGCGTGCGTCGTACCAGTTCTTCGTCGGCACCGGTCCGCGCGAGCAGATCCTGCGCACCGACCGTATTGCCTGGCTGGGCGTACTGGATGGCGCGGTGCCCGACCCGTACAACCACGCGCCGACCCTGGCCGCGCGGGACGGCCGCAACCCGTCGTCGGTGCTGGCGCTCCCGGACGCGCCCGTGCAGCCGTGGGTGCGCCGGCGGCCGGGTGTACCGCGCGGGTCGCGGCTGGACACGACGGTGGACGGTCGCCGGGTGAGCGTGCTGGTGCCCGCCGGCATCCCACGAGAGCCCTATCGGGTGGCGGTGTTGCTGGACGGCGAGGTCTGGGGGTCGGTGCTCGACATCGGCGACACGCTGGACAACCTGCACGCCGAAGGCCGGATCCCGCCGACCGTCGCGCTGCTCGTGGACACCATGGGGCGGAATCGGCGGATCGCCGATCTCACGTGCGGCGAGGCGTTCGTGGACTGGCTGGCGGACGTGTTGTTGCCATGGGCCGGTCGGCAGTACGGGGTGGACGCGGATCCCGCGCGCACGGTGATCGTCGGGCAGAGCGCGGGCGGCCTGACCGCTGCCTTCGCGGCTCTGCGTCGACCGGATCGGTTCGGCAACGTGCTGTCCCAGTCCGGGTCGTTCTGGTGGCCCGACCCGGACGAGAGCAACGACGGCCCCGAGTGGCTGACCCGGCGGTTCGCGGCTGCCGAACGGTTGCCGATCCGGTTCCACCTGGAGGTGGGGTTGCTGGAGTGGATGTTGGTCGCCGAGAACCGGCGCCTGCGCGATGTGCTCCTCGAACGCGGCTACCCACTCACCTACACCGAGTTCGACGGCGGCCACGACTACGCCTGCTGGCGCGGCGGGCTCGCCGTCGGACTCGTCGGCCTGCTGTCAGCCTCGGCCGGGGGCTGAGGCGCCGGCCGGATCGGCCCGGGCCGCCTCGGTGTCGTCGTCCCCGAACGGCGGCGGAGCCGGCGCCTCGTGCGGCAGCCGCAGCGCGAACACCGCGCCGAGTGCGACCAGTGCGGCGGTGATCCAGATGGCCGCGCGGTACGGCCCCGGCGAACTCGCGTCGTGGCCCGACCCGCCACCCGCCTCGATCACCGCGGCGCCGGCTGCGATCCCGAGCGAGCCACCGAGCGTGCGCACGATGGTGAACAGGGCCATCGCGTGTCCCATGTCCGGCGGTTCGATCTCGCCGAAGCCGGCGATCTGTACGGTCAGCACCGCGGTGCCGAGCACGAGCCCGACACAGAACATCAACACCCGTACCGCCCAGGCGTTGTCGGCGACCCCGGGCAGGGCCAGCGCGCCGAACACCAGCGCGGCCGACAACAATGCCGGCGTGGCCAGTCGCCGCGGGCCGAGCCGGGGCAGCAGCCGGTCGACCACCTGTGATGCGAACATGAGTCCGACCGCCTCGGGGAAGACTCCCAGGCCCGCGTCCAGCGCGGAGGCGCCGAGTGCCGCCTGATAGAGCAGCGGGAAGACGAACAGCACGCCCATCAGCCCGGCCGAGGTGACCAGGGCCAGTGCGGTCGCCGCGCCGAAGGCCCGGTCGGTCAGCAGTCGAAGTCGCAGCAGCGGTTCGGCCGTGCGCAGTTGGTGGGCGATCGCGACGACCAGCAGGACCAGGCCGAGGATCCCGGAGACCGCGATGGCCGGCGTGCTCCAGCCCTGCGACGGCCCGAAGCCCAACGCGTAGGTGAGCAGTCCGAGCGTGGGCGTGGTGAGCCTGAAGCCGGTCCGGTCGAACGGGCCGACCACACCCGCCCGGTGCTCGCGCAGCCCGAACACGCCGAGCAACACGGCGGCCGTGCCGATCGGCACATTGACCAGGAACAGCCAGTGCCAAGACAGGTGTTCGGTCAAGAAGCCGCCCAGCGGCGGGCCCAGCGCGGGCATCAGCGCGGTCGGCACGATCAGCCACTTGGCCAGCCGCATGCGCTCGTGCGGTGCGAACGCGGTGAACAGGATGGTCATGCCGACCGGAGTCAACAGACCGCCCGCCAAACCCTGTACGACGCGGGCCAGGACCAGGGAGACCAGGTTCTGCGACAGCCCGCACGCGGCCGAGGCCGCGGTGAACACGGCGAGCGAACCGAGGAAGACGCGCTTGGTGCCGAACCGATCGCTCAATCGCCCGGCGACCGGCAGCGCGGCCACCAGGGCGACCAGGAACGCCATCTCGACCGTGTTCGCGGCCACCGCGGGCCGATCGAAGTCCTCCGCGATGGTCAGCAGCGCCGGATTGACGATCGTCGAATCCAGGCCGTTCATGCACATCGCGGCGGTGTAGACGACGATCACGATCCATCCACCGGCGCGTTTCCCGTCCGCCGGTGGAGCGGTTTCGAGGTGTTCCGCGGTCACCGCGCGGCCGGGCTGAGGTCGGTCCAGTGCTCGGTGATCCAATCCAGCGCCACCGAGCGTGCGCACGGCCCGTGCACGCCGGTCCAGCCGTCCGGCACGGCGGCGAAGTCCGGCCACAGCGAGTGCTGCCCGAGGTCGTTCAGCAGAACCAGGAACTCGCCCGTGTCGTCGTCGAACGGGTTCGTCGCGGTTTCGTGGTCACGAGAGGTCATGGGAGTGGCTCTCCAACTCGATGAGGCGGACCTGGACCACACGCGCGATCTGCGCGATCGGGCCGGGCAGGGTCATGTCCTTGTGCGAGCAGGCCACGTTCGTGGTGTCGATCCGACCGCTCACGTACGGGGCCCAGGTGTCGGGGGTGAGGGTCTCGTCGATGGTGTCGACGGTGGCCCGGAAGAACAGCACGTCACCGCGGAACACCCGGTGATCGAAGGCGCGGACGAGGTGGTTGGTATTGAGGTAGATGTCGTTGAGCGCCTCGATCGTGGCCTCGTCCAGCCCGGCCAGCGCGCTGCCCTCGCGGCGCAACACCGCGATCACCTCGGCGAGTTCCAAGGGTTCGCCGGCCAGGCTCTCCGGTCCGTAGCCGCCCATGGTGAGCAGTGCCTCCAGCGCCTCCGCGAGGTCGGGCACCGGCAACTCGCGGAAACCCTCG
This sequence comes from Embleya sp. NPDC005575, assembly GCF_040605455.1. Lineage (NCBI taxonomy): Bacteria > Bacillati > Actinomycetota > Actinomycetes > Kitasatosporales > Streptomycetaceae > Embleya > Embleya sp. NPDC005575. Next base: position 12,326 of record NZ_JBEXCV010000075.1, read on the forward strand.
GCCGGATACGCGTCCAGGATCGCGAGCACCTCCACCTGGTGTCCCAGGTCCTGGAGCCGGGTCGCCATGGCGTGCGCGATGATCCCGCCGGTCGACCAGCCGAGCAGCCGATACGGGCCCTCCCGATGCACCTCGCGCAGCCGGTCGACATAGTGCGCGGCCAACTCCTCCAGCGTTCGAGGCAACGGCTCGCCGGCGGTCGCGGGGCCGACGCCCCGGGCCTGGAGGCCGTACAGCGGCACATCCGTCGGCAGGTTGCGGATCAGGCCCGCGTAGCACCAGGAGAGCCCGCCGGCCGGATGCACGCAGAACAGCGGCGCCCGGTCCGCCGGGCCGGCCGCACGCAGCGGAAGCAGCACGTCCAGCGCGTCGGTGCGATCCGTCGCCTCCAACGCGGCGTCCAGGCCGGCGGCGGTGGGGGCCTGGAAGATCGTGCCGATGCCCACGTCCGCGCCCAGTTCGGACTTGATCCGCCCGGCGAGCCGGACCGCGAGCAGCGAATGGCCACCCAGGTCGAAGAAGTTGTCGTGCACGCCGACCGCGGGCACCCCGAGCACGTCGGCGATCAGCGCGCACAGTCGCTCCTCGCGCGGTCCCCGAGGGGCACGACCGGCGCCGGCCGAGGCGGTGTGGTCCGGGCGTGGCAGCGCCTTGCGGTCCAGCTTGCCGTTCGCGGTCAGCGGCAGTCGGTCGACCACGACGACCGCCGACGGGACCATGTGCGTGGGCAGCGTCGCGGCGGCGTGTTCGCGCAACGCGGGCCCGTCCGCGTCCGAGCCGGTGACCACATAGCCCACCAGTCGTTTGTCTCCGGGAGCGTCCTCGCGCAACACCACGGCGGCGTCGCGGACTTCCGGATGCGCCACCAACACCGCCTCGATTTCGCCGAGTTCGACTCGGAAGCCGCGAATCTTGACCTGCTGGTCGGCCCGGCCGAGATAGTCCAGCGTGCCGTCCGCCCGGCGCCGAGCCAGGTCGCCGGAGCGGTACATCCGAGCCCCGCGCTCGCCGAACCGGGCCGCGTGCGGATCGGCCACGAAGCGGCCCGCAGTCAGCGCGTGCCGACCCAGATAGCCGCGCGCGAGACCCTCGCCGGCGACGTACATCTCCCCGGTCACTCCGGGTGGGACCGGCTGGAGCCGGTGGTCCAGGACGTACACGCGCAGGTCCGGGATGTTCACCCCGATCGTGCTCGCGGTCCCGGCGGCGGCCGATGCGCGGTCCAGCGGGTGGTAGGAGACGTGCACCGTGGTCTCGGTGATGCCGTACATGTTCACCAGGCGCGGCGCGTCGTCGGCGTGTCGCTCGTACCAGTCGGCGAGCCGCCCCGGCTCCAGTGCCTCGCCGCCGAACACCACGTAGCGCAGCGCCAGTTCGCGTCCGGGTTGCTCCCGGTCGGCGGCGATCGACTGGTGGAACGCGGACGGGGTCTGGTTGAGCACGGTGACCCGCTCGCGGGCGAGCAGGTCGAGGAACTCGGCCGGATCGCGGCTGACCAGGTGCGGCACCACGACCAGCCGGCCGCCGAACAGCAGCGCGCCCCAGAGTTCCCAGACCGAGAAGTCGAACGCGTAGGAGTGGAACAGGGTCCATACGTCGTCCGGGCCGAAGCCGAACCAGTGGTCGGTCGCGGTGAACAGCCGGGCCACGTTGTGATGGGTGACCGGCACACCCTTGGGTCGACCGGTGGAGCCGGAGGTGTAGATCACGTAGACCGGATCGCTCGCCCGCAGCGGACGCTTGCGCTGGTGCTGACCCAGGTCGGAACTCGGGTAGGCATCCGCGTCCTTGCCGTCCACCGCAATCCGGGGCAGGTCGTGCGCGGGCAGCCGGCTTTCGGTGGCCGAGTCGGTGAGCAGGGCGACGGGCGCGGCTTCGTCGAGCATGTAGGCGAGCCGATCTGCCGGGTAGTCCGGGTCGAGCGGCAGGTAGGCGGCGCCGGCCTTGGCGACCGCGAGCAGGGCCACCACCAGTTCGGGCGAGCGCGGCAGGGCGAGCGCGACGATGTCGCCGGGCCCGATGTCGCGGGCGACCAGCAGCCGGGCCAGGCGGTTTGCCCGAGCGGACAGTTCGGCATGGCTCAGCGACAGGCCCGCGCAGCTGACCGCGATGCGCTCTGAGTGGGTCCGGGCGGCCTGTTCGTAGCGGGCGACCAGGGTGGCCGACACGGTCGCGGTCGCGGTGGGCCCGGCGTTCCACTCGACGAGCGCGCGGTGCCGCTCGGGTTCGTCGAGCAGCGGCAGCGTGTCGATCGGCGCGTCCGGGTCGGCGACGGCGGCGGTGAGCAGCGCGGTGAGCCGACGGGACAGGCCGAGCACGGTGGCCCGGTCGAACAGGTCGGTGCGGAACTCGACGAAGCCGCCGACGCCGCGCCCGGGTTGCTCGCCCACGTTCAGGGTGAGGTCGAACTTGGCCGTCCCCGACGGCACGGCCGCCATCCGCGCGGTCAGCGGACCGAGTGCGAACTCCGTGTCGGGCAACGACTGCCACGCGATCAGCACCTGGAACAGCGGGTGCCGGGCCGGCGAGCGCGGTGGGTTGAGCTCGTCCACGACCCGGTCGAACGGCACGTCGGCGTGGTCGTACCCGGCCAAGGTCGCGGTGCGCACTCGGCCCAGCAGGGTACGGAAGCTCGGCGCGCCGGAGGTGTCGGTGCGCAGCACCAAAGTGTTCACGAAGAACCCGACCAGATCGGCGGTGGCGTCGTCGTCGCGGCCCGCGACCGGGATGCCCAGCGGGATGTCGGTACCGCAACCGTGCCGGGTGAGCAGCGCGGCCAGCGCGGCCTGCACGGCCATGAACACGCTGGTGCCGGTCGCTCGGGTCAACTCGGCCAGGCCCGCGTGCGCGGTGGCATCGAGGTGGAACGGCACGGTGTCGCCCGCGTACGAGGCGACCTGCGGGCGCGGCCGGTCGGTGGGCAGGTCGAGTTCGTCCGGCAGACCGGCGAGGCTGTGCTTCCAGAAGTCGAGTTGCCGGGCGGCCAGGGGAGTGGGCGCGGCGGCGGTGCCGAGCAGCCGGGCCTGCCACGCGACGTGGTCCGGGTAGCGCACCGGCAGCGGCGTGAACTCCGGTTCGCGACCGGCGACCCGGGCCGCGTAGGCGGTGGCCAGGTCGCGCGCGAGCGGCGTGGTGGAAGCGCCGTCGCAGGCTATGTGGTGCAGCAGCAGGACCAGTGTGTGGGTGTGCTCGTCGGTGCGGAACAGCGTGCCGCGCAGCGGCGGTTCGACCGCCAAGTCGAAGCGGTACCGCACGGCGTCGGCGATCGAGTCGCCCGGGGCCGCGAGATGCAGCCCGGGTCGGGCCTGATCGACGGGCAGAATGCGCTGGTAGGGCTCGCCGGCCTCGCGCACCTCGCCCGCCTCGCGCACCTCGCCCGCCTCGCGCATCGTGCCCGGCGTGTGCGCATCGCCCACTGTGTTTGCCGAGCCCGGTGCGGTCGTCGGGTCCGTCTCGGCCGTCCCATCCGTCGTGTTCGCCTCGCCCGCGCCGCCCGCGCCGCCCGCCTCGACGCCGAGCGTCGGGTAGACCGTGCGCAGCGTCTCGTGGCGCGCCACGAGGTCGACCAGCGCGCGTTCGAGCGCGGTGTGCTCCAGCGGGCCGGTCAGGGTCAGCACGAGCGGGATGTTGTAGGTGGGGCTGGGTCCTTCGAGCCGATACATGAACCACAGCCGCTGCTGGGCGGGGGACAGCGGCAGCCGGTCGGCGGGGTGCGACACCCGTTCCAGTACCGGGCGCGGTTGTGGTGCGGTGCCGGCCCGGACGAGTTCGGCCAGCCCCGCCGGGGTCGGCCGGCGGAACACGTCGGCCAGGCCGATCGGCGCCTCGAAGTTCTCCCGGGCCCGTGCGGCCAGTCGCGCGGCGAGCAGCGAATGGCCGCCCAGTTCGAAGAAGTCGGCGTCCCGGGCCGGTTGTTCGGTCGATTCCAGGACGGCCGCGAACAGATCGCAGAGGATCTCCTCGTGCAGTCCGCGCGGGCCCTCCCGCAGACCGGGCGCGCTCGGCGCCGGGTCGGGCAGCGCGCGCCGATCGATCTTGTCGTTGGCGGTGCGCGGCAGCGCGGCCACCACGAGAACTGCGGCCGGGACCATGTGCTCGGGCAACTCGGCGGCCAGGTACGCCCGGAGCGCGTCGGGAGCCGGGTCGCGGCCGGCGGCCGGTACGGCGTAGCCCAGCAGCCGTTTGCCGTGTGCCGCGTCCCGGGCGATCACCGCGGCCTGCGCGACGTCCGGATGGGCCGCCAACACCGCCTGAATCTCGCCCGGTTCGATCCGGAAGCCGCGGATCTTGACCTGTTCGTCGGCCCGGCCGAGCAGTTCGAGCGTGCCGTCCGCACGGCGCCGGGCCAGGTCGCCGGTGCGGTACATCCGGGCGCCCGGATCGCCGTGCCCGGCCCCGAACGGGTCGGCCACGAACCGCTCGGCGGTCAGGTCCGGCCGGTTCAGGTAGCCGCGGGCCAGGCAGGCGCCGGCGATGTACAGTTCGCCGGTGACGCCGACCGGGGTGGGGCGCAGCGAGCCGTCCAGGACGTAGGCGCGCGAGGCACGGACCGGGCCGCCGGTGCCGTTCGGGCCCCAGAAGTAGGCGTCGACGGTGGTTTCGGTGGGCCCGTACAGGTTGATCGGTCGGCTGCCCGGGATCGCGGCGAGGCGCTGCCACAGCGGCTCGGCGACGCTCTCCCCGCCGACCACCAGCACGGCCGGGTGGTGCCGGTCGGGCGCGTCCAGACCTTCGGCGAGAAGCGCCTCGGCGTAGGTGGGCGTCACGTCCAGGTAGTCGATCCTGTGTTCGTGCAGGTAGCCGAGCAGGGCGAGGGGATCGCGATAGCCGGCGTCGTCGAGCAGGTGCAGCTCGTGGCCGTGCACCATCCACAACACCGGGTCCCACGAGGCGTCGAACGCGAACGACGCGCTGTGGGCGATGCGCAGCCGGGTGCGGCCGGTGCGCTCGACGGCGGGTGCGATGTGGTCGGTGCCGTGGCTCGCGTACAGGTTGGCGAGCGAGGCGTGGGTGACCGCGACGCCCTTGGGCCGGCCGGTGGAGCCGGACGTGTGGATCACGTAGGCGCTCTGCCGCAGGTGGGGCGGTTGCGGGGCGCGATCCGAGTGCGCGGCCAGTCGGGTTCGGGTGGCCGGATCGTCGAGCGACACGGCATGGATGGTGTGCGTGGGCAAGCCGGCGATCGTGTCGGTGGTGCCGATCAGACAGCCCGGCCCGGTGTCGGCCAGCACGTCGCGGATCCGTCGGGCCGGGTGGCCGAGATCGAGGAACTGGCAGACGCCGCCCGCCTTGAGCACGGCGAGCAGGGCGACCACGGTGTCCGCGCCACGGTGCAGCGCGACGGCGACCGGTACCTCGGCGGTCACACCGATGGCGATCAACTCGTGGGCGAGCCGGTTGGCGGCCGACTCGAGCTCGGCGAACGTGCGCGCGTCGGCGCCGGAACGGACCGCGATCGAGTCCGGGGTGCGGGCGGCCCGGCGGGAGTACAGCTCGGGCAGGGTGGTGTCGGCGGGCGGTTCGGCCCGACCGGCGGTGGCCTGCTCGACCTCGCCGGGGGTGAGCAGGTCGATCCGGCCGATCGGCCGCCCGGGTGCGTCGTGCAGCAGGCCGACGAGCTCGTCGAGGTAGCGCAGCAGGCCGAGTTCGTGGCCGGCCAGGGCGACGGCCGAGTAGCGCGCGGGATGGGCGTCCAGATCGATCCGCAAGCCGCCGTCAGCGGTCGGCGCCACACCGACGGCCAGGTCGTCCACCGGACCGGCGGCCAGGTTGTGCACTCGCCCGACCGCTTCGCCCAGGTCCAGGTCGCCCTCGAACGCCTTGATGTTGACCATCGGCCCGTACAGCGGTCGGGCCCGGCTCGTGGCGCCGAGTTCGCGGAGCAGGTCCTCCTGGCGGAAACGCTGGTGGCGTCGCACCGCGCGCAGTTCGAGCACGACCCGGCGGAGCAACTCGGGCGCGGTGTCCCGGGGTTGCACGCTCACCCGGAACGGCAGGATGTTGACCGTCATCGCCGGGGTACGCAGGGCGGTGGGGCTGCGTCGATTGAGCAGCGGGAGGCCGAGCACGATCTCCCGGGCGCCGGTGACGCGGTGCAGATAACCGGCGGTGGCCGCGATGAGCAGTTCGGCCCACGTGGCCCGGGCGATCGAGGCGGCCTCGGTGAGCCGTGCGGTGCGGGCGGGCGTGAGTTCGATGCTGCGGCGCACGATCGGGCCCGTGGGCAGCGGAGTTGCAGGTGCTCGGGACAGGGTGACCGGTTCGGGATGATCGGCGAGGTGATCGAGCCAGAACGCGCGATCGGTGTCGTACGCTTCGCTCCCTCGGTAGTCGGCCTCCTCCGCGACCAGCTCGCGCAGCGTGCCGAACGGGTTGGGGGTGGGCCGGTCATGGCGGGCGAAGGCGGTGTACAACTCGGCGACGCGGCGGCCGAGCAGGGTGAGCGCGTACGCGTCCACCGCGACGTGATGCACGCGCCGGTACCACCAGTGCAGGTCGTCGGCGAGCCGGAACACGGCGTGTGTGACCAGCGGGCCGGCCGTCGGGTCGACGGGTTGGGCCAGGTCCGCGCGCAGCCACGCCCGGGCCTCGGCTGCCGGGTCCTGCGCGTTGCGCAGGTCGAGCAGTCGCACCGGGTGCTCGTGGTCGGTGACGCGTTGGGTCGGGGTGCCGTCGGTGCCCGCCACCACCAGCATGCGCAGCGTCTCGGCCTCGGCCCCCACCCGGCGCAGCGCCCGGGCGAACAGGTCGGCGTCCAGCGAGCCGCGGATCTCGACCCGGTCGCCGGTGTTGTAGCCGGGATCGTCCGGCATCAGGGCCTGCGCGTAGACGATGCCGGCCTGGGCGGCGAGCAGGGGCAGTCGGGCGGTGCCGGTGCCGGTGCCGGCGCGGGCGGGCGCGTCGGCCTCGGCGGGCACGGCAGCCTCGGCGGGATCCGGGACGGTGGTCTCGGCCTGGTGGTGACGCATGGTGTGGAGACTCCCCGGGCGCGACGACGACGGGCGGCACGTACCGACCCTCGGCACGTGAAGTTAGGTAAGCCTAAGCTATCTTTCGAGGGTTCGTCAGGGTGCCCCCGGGGCGAAGAAATCTCGATGAAGCGGAGCGGAACATGAGCGTGGCCGACGTTGTGGACCGACCGGCCTCGGATGCCGACCGGGCCGCGATCCGCGATCGGGTCCGGGAAAACCAGGACGAACTGCTCGCGCTCAGCCGGCGCATCCACGCCCACCCGGAGCCGGCGTTCGCCGAACACCGGGCCGCCGAGTGGTGCGCCGACCTGCTGCGCGCCCACGGCTACGCGGTCACCGCGCCCGCGTACGGCCTGGACACGGCCTTCGTCGCGAGCATCGGCTCGGGCCCGATCACCGTCGCGATCGCCTGCGAGTACGACGCGCTGCCCGGGATGGGCCACGCGTGTGGACACAACCTGATCGCGGCGGCCGGTGTCGGCGCGGCACTCGCGCTCGGGCCTGCCGCGGACCGACTCGGGCTCACCGTGCGCGTGGTCGGCACCCCGGCCGAGGAGCGCGGCGCGGGCAAGGCGTTGCTCCTGGAAGCGGGCGCGTTCGACGGCGTGGACGCGGCGATGATGGTGCACCCGTGCCCGTTCGAGGTGGCCGAGTTCCGCTCCTTCGCGCTCGGCACGCTGTCCGTGGAATACCTCGGCACCGCCGCGCACCCGAGCCTGAATCCACACGAAGGCCGCAGCGCCGCCGACGCACTGACGGTGGCTCAGGTCGCCCTGGGCCTGCTGGGGCGGCAGTTGCCCGCGGACTGGCGGGTACACGGCATCACCACGGCGGCCGGCATCTCGCCCAACGCGGTGCCGGACCGGGCCACCGCCGAATACGAACTGCGCACCACCGACGCGGCCCATCTGGCCGAACTACGCACCCGCGTCGAGGCGTGCTTCCGCGCCGGCGCCCTCGCCATCGGCTGCGAGGTCCGGCTGACCCGCCCGGAGCCGGACTACCTCGACTTCCGCACCGACCCGACCCTGATCGCCCTGTGGCGGGCCAACGCCCGGGAGTTGGGCCGCCCGGACCCGATCGAGCGGCCCCCCTTCGCGTGCACCGACATGGGCAATGTCTCGCACACCGTCCCCACCATCCACCCGGTCCTGGACATCACCGGCGGCACATGCGGCCCACACGAGCCGGCCTTCGCCGAGGCCGCCGTCTCCCCGGCCGCCGACCGCGCCATCCTCGACGGCGCCACCGCCATGGCCTGGACCGCCGCGGACTACGCCCTCCTGCGCCGAGGCGGCGGAGCGGGCGCCACGGGAGGATAGGACCCGGGTGCCCTGTCCCGGTGAGAGCGATCCCGAGATCGGTCTCCGACCTGCGAGGGGCGGAGCGAGTGGGCCAAGGACCGTTTGGTGCTCCCGGTCCATCTGCTCCGGATTGGCAAGGGTCGGGCTTGTGTCTCGCTCCATTCGCCCCGACCGCGTCGGGTGGGTTGTCCGTGGTGGTCGTGGTGTCCTACCGCGTTTGCGGGCGGACTCGTGGCCTTCGAGGGTGCGGTCGCGGATGTATTCGCGTTCCACGCCGGACATCGCGGCGAGCACCGTGAAGATGAAGCAAGAGATCGACGCCGCAGGCGTAGCCCCGTCCCCTCACGAGGGGACGGGGCCGGTATCCGTCAGTTGGTGAACGTGTGCGTGGCAGCCGGCGAACGGTTGCCCGCGGTGTCGATCGCGACCACCGTGAGGCTGTGCGTTCTGCCGGTGGGCAGGTCACTCAGCTGCAGGTCCAGGCTGCCGTGCAGCGCGCTGAGGACGACCGGCGCGCCGCCGTCGAGCCGGTACTCGAACGAGCCGACTCCCGCGCGGACGTCCGACGAGCGCAGCGTGAACCGGGCGGTGGGCCCGCCGACCGCGGACGACGCGGCGGCGACCAGGTTCGTCGTTCCGTTGACGTCGACCGAGACGCTTCCGTCGCGCCGGTGGTACACGTTGCTCGCGACGTGCGGTGCGGCGAGCACGGTGCCCTGGCCCAGGCCGGCGAGATCGGCCGTCGAGCCCGCGGCGGCGGCCGGCTGGGCCACACCGAACCCGCCCGAGCCGTCGCCCGGATGGACCTGCGCGGCGCCCGCCCGGTCGCGTACCAGCAGATCGGCCTTGCCGTCGCCGGTGAACTCGCCGGCGTACACGCCGGTCGCGTCGCGCCAGCCCGGCCCCGACGGCGTGCCGAGGACGGTCGCGGGGCCGATGCCGGACGCGCTGCCCGCGTGCAGCGTCGCGCGCCCGTCGGTGTGGCGCACCACGACGTCGGAGTACCGCGTGCCGCGGAAGGGTGCCGTGACGACGTCGGCGACCGTCGTCCAGTCGACGTCCTTCATCACGGCGCCGGCCGGCTGAAGCACCCCGGGCTGTCCCGGAGTTCCCGGGTAGAGCAGCGCCCCGCCGGACTCGCGCGCCAGAACGTCCGGCGCGCCGTCGCCGTTGACGTCGCCGACGGCGAGGTCGAGGACCTGCGGCCCCCAGTTCGCGGCGATGCCGAGCGTCTTGTCGGCGCCGAAGCCGCCCTTGCCGTCGCTCGGCGCGTACGTCAGGGAACCCGCCGCCGGGCCGGTCACCCGCCGGTTGAGCAGGTCCGCCTTGCCGTCGCCGTTCACGTCCGCGACGAAGGTGCCCGCCGAGGTCGTCCACGTGTTGGTGTACGCGGACTTGAGCCACTTCGGCGCCTCGAAGGCGGTCGGCGTCGTGCCGGTGGCCTTGAGGAGTTCGATCTGTCCCTGACCGGGCACGGTCGCGCCGGCGTACTGGTTCGACCAGCGCACCACCAGGTCCGACCGGCCGGGCGTGGTGAACGCGCCGGCCGTGAAGTCCTCTGCGGCCGCGTACTGCCGTCCCGCGGCCGGCACGGGCGTGAAGCCCGCCCAGTTGCGCCCGTCGGCGATGCCGGTGACGGCGGTCGGGAAGCCGCCCCTGCCGTCGCCCGGGTACAGCGTCAGGCCGCCGGCGGTGTCGCGGACCAGGACGTCGGAGGTGCCGTTGCCGTCGAAGTCCCCGGCCACCAGGTCCGCGGCGTTCGTGAGGTTGTCGGTGCCCGCGAGCGTGAGCGCGACCGGCGCGCTCATGGCGTACGCGCCGCCCGCCGCCTTGGCGACGGTCTGTACGGTGATCCGGCCGTCGTTCCAGCGCACGATCAGGTCGGCGCTGGTGGCGCCGAAGACGTGGGCGAAGGCGACACCGGCCGCGTTCGTCCACGAGTCGACGGGCAGCAGCGGCACCGACGACGTCAGCAAAGCGCCCCTGCCGTCGCCCGGGTAGAACGTCACGTTGCCCGAGTTCCAGCGCACCAGCAGATCTCCGTTGCCGCTGCCGGTGAAGTCGCCCGCGGTGATGCCGGCTGCCTGCGACCATCCGGCCGCCAGCTGCCGTCCCGCGCCGAACGTGCCGTCGGCGTTGGACGGGTAGCGGCGCACGGTGCCGTCGGCGAACCGCAGCACCATGTCGGCCGTCCCGCCCGCGGTGAAGTTGCCCGCGGTACGGTCGACGGCGTTCGCCCAGTCGTTGCCCGGCCGGACGATCGTCGGCGCCACCTGCACCGTCGGCGTGGCCGGCGCTCCCGTGTCGCGGGCTCGGCGCAGCTCCGTGCGGTACATCTGGTGGTCGGACAGGCTGCTGCCGTCCCGTCCCCGCACGTCGAGCGTCTCGGTGAGGCCGGGCACGAAGTCCGCCGCGCCGGCGAAGATGTAGTCGAACTTGCGGCCGGACTCGGCCGGCAGCGTCGTCACCCGACCCGAGCGGCAGGCGGCGAGCGGCCGGCACGCGGGAGTGAAGTGGTCGCGGGCGGTCTCGTCCGCCTCGACGAACGCCCCGATGCCGTCCTGCGCCTGGTAGAGCGCGCCCAGGTTCGGGTCGCCGGGATCCGCGTTGAAGTCGCCGGCGAGGATCGTCGGGATGCCGCGGCCCCAGAACTGCAGCCGGTTCAGCACCTGCGGCACGCCCTGGGACCGCAGCCCGCCGACGCCGCCGTCGAGATGCACGTTGCAGGAGAGGTAGTCCCCCCAGTCGGCGTTGATCGCCTTCGCGCAGATGAGCGGACGCGGCTCCTTCGCCGCGTCGACCGGGTACAACACCTGGCTGTAGAACGTCGGGCTCTGTCCCGCCCGCACCAGCAGCGCGGCGCCGAACGACGTGCCGTCGCCGCCCCACTTGAGGCAGCCCTTCTGGTCGGGCTTGAGCGCGACCGCCTTCAGGTAGCGGACCTGGTAGCCCGGCAGCGCCTGGGTCAGCAGGTCGGCTTGGCCCTGGCACACCTCCTGGAGGTCGACGACGTCCGGGTTGTACGCGGTGATCGCCTGCGTCAACGACGCGGACCAGTCCGCCGGGGACAACTTCGACTGACACTTGGACTGGCCGCAGATGTTGTACGTGACGACCTTGAGCGGCGGAGCGGCGAAGCCGCGACGGGGACCGCTCGCGTCCGCGTTCGGCGTCGACTCCAAGGCGATCGCCACCGCGCCCGCCACCATCAGCAACGAGGCCGAGATCGCGGCGACGGTCCTGGGTTTTGCCCGATGTCGTCCGCGCGCGAACAGACGCTTCATTTCCAGCCTTTCGGAAGGTGCCCGCGACCACCGCATGCCCGGCACGGCCGGCGCGCATTGCGGGACTTCGGCATGCGCTGCCAGCGGATTCTCGCGGATCTCCGGCGCGTGGCGTAGTGGTCCGCGTGATCCGGATGTCCGGCCGAATATTCCGTCCGGTCCTGGGGTGTTCGGGTCGGCTCGATGACCTGCGCGCCCGTCTCACATCGACCCGGCCGCCGCTGGACGAGGGAAATGGGGCTGGTCCTATTGCGTCCCGGACAGCTGCCCTGAACGACCCTGCGGGCTGCCAGGTCGACGCCGCCGATCAGGTCCCGCGTGGCTGATCTCGCGCTCGGCAATGGCCCGGGATCCGTCCCGGATGCCTCATCGGTTCGGTTTGCCACACCCTTCGCGGGCCCGGTTGCACGACCGTGCTTTCGGGTGCTCGCACGGTAGTTGGCGGGTGGGCTTGCGCGGGATGGTGATGCGGTATCGGTGCACCCTTGAGGAGTCGTCGTGTCCGCACGCGTGGTTCATGTCCCTGGCAGCCCCTTCCTCCTGAGCCGTCGGCGGTGTTGTGCGCTGGCCGTGGCGCTCGCCGGATCGGCGGTCGCGGTGGCCACGCCGGCCACCGCCGCCGAGCAGCGGGCGCCCACCCGAGAACGGGTGCACCGCGAGGCGGAGCAGTTGCTCCGGGAGGGCGGCTACGTGAATGCCGCGATCCTGACCCGCGACGGGCGCGAGTGCGCCGAGGGGTATGCGGGACCGGCCGATCTGCGCACCGGGCGGCCCGTACCGCGTGACGCGCAACTGCGGATCGGCAGCGCGACCAAGACGTTCGTGGCCACCGTCGTACTGCAACTGGTCGCGGAGGGACGGTTGTCGCTGACCGACCCGGTGGACAAGTGGCTGCCCGGAGTGGTCGCCGGCAATGGGAACGACGGCCGTCGGGTGACGGTGCGCCACCTGCTCCAGCACACCAGCGGCCTACACAACTACTCGAACGAACTGCCGGACACTGCGGCGGGCTTCGAGCAGGCTCGGTTGCGCGGCAGCGATCCGCACGAGCTGGTGGCGGGCGCGATGCGGTTCGCGCCGAGCTTCCCGCCCGACGACCCGGCGGATCCGGCGCCGAACTGGGAGTACTCGAACACCAATTACGTGCTCGCCGGGATGATCGTCCGGCGGGTCACCGGGCGCTCCTGGGCGGAGGAGGTACGCAGCCGAGTGGTCCGCCCGCTCGGTCTGGCCGACACCTACGCACCCGGCAACGACCCGACGTTGCGCGCGCCGTACGCCCACTCCTATCACCGCTTCGCGGACCGGGGCGCCTGGGTGGACACGACCATCCGCAACATGACGTGGGGCGACGCCGCCGGTGAGATGATCAGCACCCACGCCGACCTGGACCGCTTCTTCACCGCGCTGCTGCGGGGCCGGTTGCTGCCGCCCGCCCAACTCGCCCGGATGTGCGACACCGTGCCGATGCCGGCCGACTTCGAGCAGGTCATGCCGGGAGTGCGATACGGGCTCGGGTTGATGCGCCAACCGTTGCCCGGCGGTGGATTCCGCTGGGGGCACGGCGGCGACATCGAGGGCACGAAGATCCGGATGGGGGTTACCGAGGATGGCCGGCGCAGCGCCGTGATCGTGGTCAACGGCACCTATGCGGACGACGAACACGAGCTGACCGCCGAGGTGTCCGTGCAGCGACTGATCGACCGACTGCTTGCTCCCGTGGCGTCCTGAGCACGTGGGGCACGGGTCCTGAGGCCACCGCCCGCACGCACCCGGAGACCACGTCGACACGCGTCCCGGGGCCGCGTCGGCCTCGCCGCCGGGGCACGACGCCACCGTCGCCGGTTCCGGACGAACCCGGGCGCGGCTCCGTCACGTCCGTGAACTCCCGGGATCCGTTCCGTCCGTGAACCCCCGGGATCCGTTCCGTCCCCGTGCACCCCCGGGTTCCGTCCCGTCCCCGTGCACCCCCCAGGATTCGTCTCGCCCGCGAACCTCGGTCCTGCCCGGCGGCCGACGACTACCGCTTGGGTGAGAGCAGTTCGGCCCATCCCTCCAGGGTGGGCCGTTCCGCGAGGTCGGCGAAGTCCGCGGTCACGCCGTGCTCACGGGTCCAGCGTTCCACCAGGGCCATCACCCGCACCGAGTCGAGGCCGTAGTCGACCAGGTTCTCGTCGTCGGGGATGTCCGCCGGATCCTCGCCGAGGATGTCGGCGACGTCGGTGCGCATCAGTTCGAGGGTCAGGGCCATGGCCGTCTACTTTCCCGCGAACAGCGACTCGGTGTCGGTGACCACCGCGCAGTTCGCGGCGGCCCATTGCAGGGCCATCCGGTGATTGTCCGAGGTGAAGCCGGCCACCGCGTCGGCCACCACGAATGCCTGGATGTCCTGCATCCACGCGTCGCACGCGGTGGTCATCACGCCGATGTGCGCGTACACCCCGACGATCACCAGTTGGTCGCGGCCGAGTTCGCGCATCCACTCGCGCAGCTCGGTGCGGACGAAGGCGCTGTATTTCCACTTGGTCAGCACGGTGTCGGCCGGGCCCGGTGCGACGGCCGGGGCGATCGCCGCCGCGTGCGGGTCGTCGGGCAGTCCCGGCCCCCAGAAGTCCTGTTGCAGGCCGCGCTGTTCGGCGGTCTGGCCGCCGGGCTGCGCGGAGTAGACCACCGGCACGCCGAGTCGGCCGCAGTCGTCCTTGAGCCGGGCGACGTTGGCCAGCAACTCGGTGACCGGCGAGGCGTCCGGTACGAACGCGGACAGGAAGTGGTTCTGCAGGTCGTGCACGAGCAGCACGGCACGAGCCGGGTCGACGACCCAGTCGACCCGGTTGGTCGGCAGCTCGGTCGGGTCCGGCATCGGATAGGGGGCGATGTTCGGCAGTGCCATGGCGGCCTTTCAGGAGAGGGTGCAGGAGGATGAATCGCCCGAATCAGCGTGCTTCGTCGCCCGGTCCGGAGGTGTCGCCCGGTCCGGATGCGTCGGCCAGTCCGGCGGCGATCGCCGCGCGCAGGTCCTTCTTGCTGACCTTGCCGACGCCCGTATACGGGAACGTCTCGACGAACTCGACGTGGTCGGGCACCTTGTAGCCGGCCAGACCGCGTTCGCGTACGAAGCGGCGGATGGCCACCGGCCTGAGCGGCTCGGCGCCGGTGCGCAGAATCACGTACGCACACGTGCGTTCGCCCAGGTAGGCATCCGGTACCGCGACCACGGCCGCGTCGTGCACGGACGGGTGGGCGAGGATGTGGTTCTCCACCTCCTCGGCCGCGACCTTCTCGCCGCCGCGGTTGATCTGGTCCTTGGCCCGGCCCTCGACCACCAGGTGGCCCGAGGGGAGCCGGCGGACCACGTCCCCGGTGCGGTAGAAGCCGTCCTTCGTGAACGATCTCGCGTTGTGCTCGGGCGCGTTCCAGTAGCCGCGAATGGTGTACGGGCCGCGGGTGAGCAGGTGTCCGGTCGCGCCCTCGGGCAGTTCCGTGTCGGCGTCGTCGACGATCCGGATCTCGTCGTCCGGCGAGATCGGTCGACCCTGCGAGGTGACGATCAGCTCGTCCGGGTCGTCCAGCCGGGTGTAGTTGACCAGGCCCTCCGCCATCCCGAACACCTGCTGGAGCGTGCAGCCGATCGTGGGGGTGACCCGGCGGGCCGCCTCCTCGCTGAACTTCGCGCCGCCGACCAGCAGGACACACAGGCTGCTCAGGTCGAAGCCGCCGCGCTCGGCCGCCTCGGTCCAGGCCAGCGCCAGGGGCGGGACCACCCCGGTGATGGTCACCCGTTCGCGCTCGATCAGGGCGAACGCCACGTCGGGGGTGGGCCTGGGGCACAGCACCACCCGGGCGCCCGCGTACAGCGCGCCGAGCGTGCCGGGCGAACTGAGCGGGAAGTTGTGTGCGGCGGGCAGTGCGCACAGGTACACGCTGTCCGCGTCCACCGCGCAGATCTCGTTGGAGCCGCGCAACGAGTAGATGTAGTCGTCGTGCGTGCGCGGGATCAGCTTGGGCACGCCGGTGCTGCCGCCGGACAGTTGCAGGAAGGCGAGTTCGTCCGGGCCGGGCGGATCGGTGACTTCCACCGGGTCGAGCTCGACGTCGGTGAGCGCGGTGTGTTCGCCGGGGTCGCCGACCACCAGGATGTGCTTCAGCGCGGGCAGGTCGGCGCGTACCCTGCTTGCGAGCGCGCGGTGGTCGAAGCCCTCGGACACGTCGGGGATCACATAGGCGACGGCCTCGGTGAACGCGCAGAAGTAGGCGATCTCAGTCTCGCGGTGGGCGGGCAGCGCGAAGACCGGCAGCGCGCCGATCCGAAACAGCGCGAAGACGACGGCGAAGAACTCGGCCACGTTGGGCAGTTGCACCACGACCCGATCGCCCTTGCCGATCCCGCGGGCGAGCAGTCCGGCGGCGAGCCGGTCGGCCCGCTCGTCCAGGTCCGTGTAGCTCCAGCGGCGGTCGCCGTCCACGATCGCGATCCGGTCGGGGTGCGCGGCGGCGCGCTCGCGGAGCATGCCGCCGAACGTCTCGCCGCGCCAGTACCCGGCGGCCCGGTAGCGCTCGGCGAACTCGGCGGGCCAGGTGGGCGCAGGCACGAGGATCGGGGCGCTCACGACCGGCCCGTCACGGCGTGCAGGAGGGTACGGAACTTGGCCTCGGTCTCCGCGATTTCGGCGTCCGGCGCGGAGGCCGTCACGATGCCGGCGCCGGCGTACAGCCGCAGCCTGTCCGCGTCCGCCTCGGCGCAGCGGATGGTGACGACCCATTCGCCGTCACCGTCCGCGTCGCCCCAGCCGACCATGCCGGTGTACAGGCCCCGGTCGAACGGCTCCAGGTCGGCGATGGTGCGGCGGGCGCTCGCGGTCGGGGTGCCGCACACGGCCGGGGTGGGGTGCAGTGCGCAGGCCAACTCCAGCGCGGAGGCCGGGTCCTGGGCCGGCAGCGTGCCGGTGACGGTGGTGGACAGGTGCCACATCGCGGCGGTGCAGACCAGGGTCGGTCGTTCGGGCACCTCCAGCGTCTCGCAGAACGGCGCGAGCGCGGCGCGCACCGCGGCCACCACGACGGCGTGTTCGTGCAGGTCCTTGTCGGATTCGAGCAGGCCGGTCGCGCGGCGCACGTCCTCGGCCAGATCGATGCTGCGCTTGGCCGAGCCGGCCAGCGGGTTGGCCAGCAGGTGCCGGCCGGTGCGGGAGACGAGCAGCTCCGGACTGGCGCCGATCAGCGTGCTGCCGGCTCGTACTCCCGGCACCGCGAAGGTGTAGCCCTGTGGGTCGCGACGGGCCAGGCGCTGCAACAGCACCGGTATGTCCGGTGGTTCGGCCGAGCGCAGTTCCAGGGTGCGGGCCAGCACCACCTTGTCCAGCGTGCCGGCGCGCATCCGCCGGACCGCCTCGGTCACACCGGCCCCGTATGCCTCGGGCGCGGGCACGGGTCGGATGTCCCATGCGGTCGCGATCGGTTCGGGAGCGGCCAGCGCGATCAGCGGGTCGGCGGAAAGCGGCGGTCCCCAGCCGGCCGTCTCCGGGACCACCAGTGCGGTGCGCTCGCCCTGATCGAACGGGATGGCGCCGAGCACGATGGGGCCGCGCCCGCCGACCGGGCTCGCCGCCGCCAGCGTCTCCGCCACCCGAGCAGCCAACGGCCGGTCGTCGTGAGCGACTTCGGCCCGCGTGCCGTGCGCGAGCAGGGTGCGGGTCGGTGAGGCGAAGAAGCGCGCGCTGCCGGGTCGATACGCGTCGAGCAACGCGGTCGCCGCGCCCACTGTGGCGAGGCCGGTGGCTTCTGGGGTGGTCACCTGAGGCTCCTTTGATTCTCCGGCGGGGTGCTGCGGAGGCCGTGCGGCGGCTCGATCGAAGAGCCGAGCCGAACCGGTGCGGGTGCGGGTTGGTGTCCGCCGAGCCGGGGCGGGACGGTGTGGGTCGGGCCCGACGGAGGTGCTGAGGGTCCGTCACACGTGCAGCGTCGCGCCGCCGTCGACGTACATGTTGTGCATGGTGATCTGCCGGGCCCGGTCCGAGGCGAGGAAGACGACCGCCTCGGCGATATCCGCGGGATCGGCGATCCGGCCCAGCGGGATCCCGGTGCGGTAACTGGCGAGATCGCCGTCGAGGACCCGTTGCGGCGCGCCCGCGTCGGTCCACAGGGCGCGTTGCATGGGGGTGTCGGTGGAGCCGGGCGAGACCACGTTGCAGCGCACACCGCTGCGCGCGAGTTCCAGGCCCAGACACATCGTGAACATGGTCGCGGCGGCCTTGGATGCCGCATACGCCGCCATCCCGGTGCGTGGGATGCCGGCCGCGTTGGAGCCGACCGTGACGATGCTGCCCGCACCGCGTTCGGCCATCGGGCCGGCCACCGCGCGGCTGGTGTGGAAGACCCCGGTGCTGTTGACCGCGAACGCGTCCGCCCAGGCCCGGTCGGTGAGTTCGGCCACCGGCGAGGTGTGCAGCACGCCCGCGACGTTGACCAGGATGGCGATCGGTCCCAGGTGTCGCTCGATCGCGGCCACGGTGGCGGTGACCGCCGGAGCGTCGGTGACATCCAGCGGGTAGGCGACCACCGCGTCGGTGTCGTCGTCGGCCATCAGCTTCTTGATACCGACCGGATCGCGGTCGGTGGCGGCGACGATCGCGCCGTGGTCGACGAGGGCCCGGACGACGGCGGCACCGATGCCCTGCGCGGCGCCGGTGACCACCGCGACGCGGCCGGCGAGGTCTGATGGGTGCACGGAAATCCCCTCGGCAAACACGACTCCGACGCTGAAGTTTAGGTGAGCCTAACCTAACTGCACGCGGATGGTCGATGGTGGCCGGGGACATACTCGAATCACCTGAACCCGGGCGCGCGGCCGGACTTCGCCTCCGGAACCCCCCTGTGCGGTGCGCCCCGGATGTCGCCCGAGGTGCCTCCGGGCCGCACGCCGACCCCCTCGGACGTTCCTCGAAGAGCCCTGGATTATTAGGTTAGCCTCACCTTATGACTGTGCATCAGCCGATTCTGCGAAACTCGGCGGGTCTTCCGAGCGATCCCGCCGACGCGATGCCGGAGCCGCCCTCGGACGAACGCCCAGACGCCCTGTCGCGGAACCCGCACGGCCGGCGCACGGTGCTCTTCTCCGGGATCGCGCTGTTCGCCGCGGTGCTGGTGCTGGCCGGCGTCTCGCTCTCGGTGGGCGCCGGTGAGGTCGGCGTCGGCGGCGCGTTCGACTACCTCTTCGACCGGGGCGGCGCGCGCTCGGACACCCATTTGACCCTGGTCATCCGCGATCTGCGGCTCCCCCGCACGCTGACCGCGCTGCTCGCCGGTGCCGCGCTGGGCGTGGCCGGCTGCCTGCTCCAGACGGTCACCCGCAACCCGCTCGCCGAGACCGGCCTGCTCGGCGTCAACGCGGGCGCCTCGCTCGGCGTCGTGCTCGGCATCACGCTGGTCGGCGTGGAGACCGGATACGGCTATCTGCTCTGGGCGTTCGTGGGCTCGGCCGTCGCGGGACTGCTCGTGCTACTGATCTCCGGGCAGCGCGGCGGCGGTTCGCCGATGCGGTTGGTCCTGGCGGGCGCGGCGCTGAGCGCGACGTTCGGCGGCATCACCAACGTGCTGATCGTCAACTCGGCCGAGGCGTACGACACGTTCCGCTTCTGGGTGCTCGGCTCGCTGGCCGGCATCCAGGGCTTCGAGTCGCTCGGCAGCCTGGCCCCGGTGTTCGCGGTCGGCTTCGCGATCGCGCTGCTGACCTCCCGCTCTTTGTCCGCCCTGGTACTCGGCGACGACCTCGCCCGCAGCCTCGGCCACCGCCCCGCACTCACCCGGGTCCTGGTCGCCCTGGCAGTGACCCTGCTCACCGCGTCCTCGGTCGCCCTGGTCGGCCCGATCTCCTTCCTCGGCCTGCTCGCCGGCTTCCTCGCCCGCACCCTGGTCGGCCCGCGGATTCCGGCCCAACTGTGCTTCGCGGCGCTGATCGGCGCGGCCGTGCTGACCGCCGCCGATGTCGCGGCGCGGGTGGTCTCCCGGCCGTTCGAGGCGCCGGTATCGGTGATCGTCGCGCTGATCGGCGCACCGATGCTGATCGGCGTGGTCCGCTCCCGACGACTGGGCGCGCTGGGCCTGACCGACCCGGCGAGCGCCGAGCCGGCCACGCGCGCGGGCGATCGTCGCTCCCCGCTTCGCCGGCTGGGCCTCGCCGTGGCCGCCCGAGTGCCGCGCCGGCTGCGCACGATGCCCGAACACCTGGTGCTGCGCCGCGGCACCCTGTCCCTGCTGCTGCCCGGTCGGGCCGTGCTGACCACGACCGTGCTCGCCGTCGCCCTGCTCGGCGCGATCGTGCTGTCGGTGTATTCCGGCCAACGCGAACTGGGCCTGGTCCGCACCTTCAACGCGGTCTTCGGCCACGGCGACCACTTCGACGTGCTGCTCATCCGGGAGTTCCGGCTCGGTCGCATCATCGCCGGGGCGGCGGCGGGTGCGGCACTGGGCGTCGCGGGCTGCCTGACCCAGACCCTGGCCCGAAACCGGCTGGCCACACCGGAATTGCTCGGCGTCAACGACGGCGCGACCGCGGCCGTGCTGATCTCCGTCACCTTCGGTGCGGGCGGCACCTTCGGCGCGTGGTGGGCCGGCCCGATCGGCGCGATGGTCGCCGTCCTGGTGGTCACCGCGGTCGCCGGCGGCCTGGGCCAACGCGGCTACCGGGTCCTGGTGGTGGGCCTCGCGCTGTCCGCGCTCGCGTCGGCGATCACCCAGGTGGTGCTCTCCCGACGCTCGCTCAACTCGGCGAGCGCGCTGTACGTGTGGAGTTCGGGCAGCCTGAACGGGCGCGGCTACGACGTGGCCGGCCCGGTACTGATCGGGTTGGCCGTGCTGGTCCCGCTCGCGTTGGTGCTCGGCCGCAAACTGGACGTGCTGCGCTTCGACGACTCCACGGCCGCCTCGCTGGGCGTGGATCCGGCCCGGATCCGGCTGGTCTGCCTGATCGCGGCGGTGTGCCTGGCCGGGTTGGCGGTCGGGATCTGCGGGCCGGTGGGCTTCATCGCGCTGGCCGCGCCGGTGATCGCCGGCCGGCTTGCCGGGCCGCTGCGGGTGCCGATCCTGGGCTCGATGCTGGTCGGCGCGATCTTGATCGTGCTGGCCGACATGCTCGGCCGCATCATGCTGGACGGGGCGGAGATTCCGGTCGGCGTGGTCGGTACGGTGCTCGGCGGCCCGTTCCTGCTGTGGGTGCTGCTGGGACGATCGAGCGCGACGCGCGCGTAGTCCTCGGCAGACCTGCGGACGCCGCCCACACCCGCAACCCGAGATATTTGGGTGCATTTGGGCGAGTTTGGATGTATTTGGATGTGCATGCGCGTGTCAGCCCCCGCTTCGGCGCCAAGAAATTACTGCGAACGGGTGTACGCCAAAAGAGGCGGGGCACTATGCCCGGGCACCGAACACCACGCACCGGGTACGACCAAGAGGGGGAAGCCGACCATGAACCCGAGCGCCACGACCGCTTCCACTGCCGCCGCGAAGGCAGCTCACGCCGCTCTTCTCGTCGCGCCGTCGGCGGTCGAACCGCCGGTGGTCGAGATGCCGATCGTCGAAGACATGGCGGAAGTCACCGCGAGCGACGCGCGGGCGATGTCCAAGGTGCTCTTCGACCGGCTGAAGGTGTTGGAGGAAGGCACACACGAGTACCAGTACGTGCGCAACACCCTGATCGAACTCAACATCCCCCTCGTCCGGTTCGTGGCCGCCCGCTATCGCTCACGGCACGAGTCCACCGAGGAGATGGTCCAGGTCGGCACGATCGGCCTGATCAAGGCCATCGACCGGTTCGACGCCTCGTTCGGGACCGAGTTCCCCACCTTCGCGATCCCCACCATTTCGGGCGAGATCAAGCGCTTCTTCCGGGACACCAGCTGGGCCGTGCACGTGCCGCGCCGACTTCAGGAGCTGCGCCTGGAACTGGCCCGCGCCCGGGACGCGTTCACGTGCGAGTTCGACCGCGAGCCGACGCCCGGCGAGTTGGCCGAACGGCTCGGCATCAGCGTCGAGGAGGTCACCGAGGGGCTGACGGCCGCCGCCGGCTACTCGGCCGCCTCGCTGGACGCGCCGGCCGGGGACGACGGTCCCGCCGAGAGTTACGCCGTGCGGTCCTCGTTCGTCGATCCCGGCTACGAGATCGCGGAGAATCTGCACGTGCTCAAGCCGCTGCTGGCGGCGCTGCCGCAACGCGACCGGGACATCGTGTCGATGCGGTTCGGCGAGGAGCTGACCCAGGCTCAGATCGGTGAACGGCTCGGGATTTCCCAGATGCACGTGTCCCGCCTGCTCAATCGCATCCTGACCCGGTTGCGCTCGGAACTGTTGGCCGACTGACCGGCCGGCCGGCTGCCGCCGCGGGCCCGGGGACGCCGTCGGGCGTGATCGGGGCCCGCGGCCTCGGTGAGCGGGGGTGCGGCCTGGTCCGGGTGTATACGTTCAGGCTCGGGCGCCGGTCGGGCCCCGGCTGCCGGTCGGGCCAGCGTGACGTCAGGCCCGGGCTGTCGGCAGAGCCGCCGCGTGGCTCAGGAGTCCGGCCATCGCCTCCGGGAAATCGACCGTGATGGCCGGACCCAGCTCCGGGCCCACCTCGTCGGCCGCCGCGCCGGTGATCTCCAGGCGGTGCGTCACCCGCGCACCACCGGCGGGCAGGCGGGTCAGGGTGTGCGCGAAGCGCAGCACCACACCGCCGAATCCGGTCTCGTCCGCGTAGCGCGCATGCTCCTCGATCTCCACGATCCGCGACCGGATCGGCTCCTGACCGCTGGGAGTCATCAAGACGTGCGAACCGACCTCGAACGGGCCCTCCAGTGAGACCGCCTCCATCGAGGTGTCCCACTGCGCCCAGTTGTCGAGGTCCTTGAGGACGGCCCAGATCGCCTCGACGCCGACTTCGGTCTCGACCGTGTGCTCGTGAGTCCACATGATGTGCCTGCTCCCGGTTCGTTCGGTTCACTGTTCGCTGAGCGATTTAACCTACGCAGAGATTATCTGTGCAACGACTATTTTGCAAGAGCCTCCGGGCCGGCCGCGGCGGGTCTGCGGTGCTGGGACTGCGCTGGGGTCCGCTGCGCTGGGAACGTCTGCCGCGCTGGGAACAGGGTCGGATCCAGCTTCGTTGTTCGATCGGCCGCCTGGTCGAGCTTTCGGGCCGGGTGCGCGCTCGGGTCGGGTACGGGCCGAGGTGGTGGTGCTCGGGGACGTGGTGTGCGGGTACGGGGTGCGGACGCACGTCGCATGTCGTGCGTCGCGTGCCGCCCGGCACGCCAGATGTCGACGACACGGGTGTGCACGCGCCCGCGGAAGTGGAGGCCCAGTGGGCTCGTCCGGTGCTCTCACCCGGTCTGTACGTCGCTTCCTGGGCAGACCCGGGACGATGGGCTCGACCGGCCTGCGCCCGCTGGTCCGGCGCGCGGGAGAGCGGGAGCCGGCCCTGCGCGAACTGACCGACGCGGAGCTGGGCGCGGCGGTGGATGCGCTGCGGAGCCGAGCCCGATCGAGGGGCGGAGCCCAAGCCGGGGGCGGGGCCGAAGCCAGCGGCGGGGCCGGGCGGAAGTCGTCCGCGGCGTCCTGGGACGACGACGCCCTGGTGGAGCTGTGCGCGCTGGGCCGCGAGGCCGCGTTCCGCGCCCTGGGCGAACGCGCCTTCGACGTGCAACTCCTGGGCATGTTGGGCCTGTTGCGCGGCACGGTGGTGGAAATGGCCACCGGCGAGGGCAAGACCCTGGTCGGCGCGCTGGCTGCGGCCGGGTTCGCGGTCCAGGGTCGGCGCGTGCACGTGTTGTCGGTCAACGACTACCTGGCCCGCCGGGACGCCGAGTGGATGCGGCCCGTCTACGAACTCCTGGGCGTACACGCCGGCTACGTGACCCAGGAATCCACCCACGCGGAGCGGCGGGCCGCATACGCCCGGGACGTCGTACACGTCGCGGTCGGCGAGGTGGGCTTCGACACGCTGCGGGATCGGTTGCGCACCGCCGCCTCGGAGTTGGTGCTGCCCGAGCCGGACGTGGCGATCGTCGACGAGGCCGATGCGGTGCTGATCGACGAGGCCCGGATCCCGCTCGTCCTGGCGGGTGGGGTGGCCGCGGGCTCGGACGAGGCGGAGGCCGCCCGGGTGGTCGAGGGTCTGGTCGACGGCCTGCACTTCGAGGCCGAGCCGGACGGGATGACCGTGCATCTCACCGACGCGGGCGTGACCGAGGTGGAACGCGCCCTGGGCGTGGACAACCTCTTCGCACTCGGAATGGACGCCCGGCTCTCGCAGATCAACGTCGCGCTGTACGCGAGCGTGCTGCTGCGCCGCGATGTGGACTACCTGATCCGGGACGGCCGGATCCGCCTGGTGGACGCCAACCGCGGCCGGCTCGCACAGCGGCAACGCTGGCCGGACGGGCTGCATGCGGCGGTGGAGGCCAAGGAGGGCCTGGTCGTCGGGCCACGCGGGGAGGTGCTGGACCAGTTGATCGTCCAGGACCTGATCGGCGGATACCCGACCGTTGCCGGGATGACCGGCACCGCCGTGATCGTGGCCGAGCAACTCCGCGAGTTCTACCGCCTGGAGACCGGCGACCTGCCGCCGAACGTGCCGTGCGTGCGGGTCGACGAGCCGGACCGGCTGTACGACGGCGAAGCCTCGCGCGATGCCGCGCTGATCGACCTGGTCGAGCGCACCCACGCCACCGGTCGGCCGATCCTGGTGGGCACCCGTGATGTCGCCAAGTCCGAGCAGATCGGCGCGGCGCTACGCGAGTTGGGCCTGAACTGCGCGGTACTCAATGCCCGGGACGACAGCCGGGAGGCGGCGATCATCGCCGACGCGGGAGTGGTCGGTGCGATCACCGTGTCCACCCAGATGGCCGGGCGCGGTACGGATATCCGCCTCGGCGGCAGGGACGGGGTGGATTGCGAACGGGTCGCCGGGCTGGGCGGGTTGCTCGTCGTCGGCGTCGGCAGGTATCCCACCCGCCGGCTGGACGACCAGCTTCGTGGCCGGGCCGGCCGGCAGGGCGACCCGGGCACTTCGGTGTTCCTGACCAGCCTGGACGACGAATCGATCACCCGGCACGCGTCCGACCCGCTGCCGCGGTCCGCCCGGGTCGAGGACGACGGGCGAATCCGCGACGCGTCGGTACGGCGCCATGTCGAGCAGGCGCAGCGGGTGGCCGAGGGCGCTTTGCTCGACGGACACCGCACCACGTGGCGGTACAACCGGCAACTCCGGCTCCAGCGCGAGGAGGTGCTCGACCTGCGCCGCCGCGTACTGCACGGCGACGAGGCCGCCCGGGTCCTGGCCGAGCTGCGTCCCGAGCGCTGGGCCGAACTCCTGGACGCGGTCGGCGAATCGGTCCTGGCCGAGGCCGCCCGGCAACTCCTCCTCTACGACCTCGACGCGGCCTGGGGCGAGCACCTGGCCCGCACCGCCGACCTTCGCGAAGGCATCCACCTGCGCGCCCTCGGCCGGCAGAACCCGATCGACGCCTTCCACGCCGAGACACAACGCGCCTTCGTCCCGCTGATCGACCGCGCCCGGGAGGCCGCCGCCGAGCACCTGGACACCGCCCACATCACCGAATCCGGCCTGGACACCGAACGATCCGACGTGCAACGCCCCACCTCGACCTGGACCTACATGGTCCGCGACCACCCCTTCACCTCGATGGACGAGCCGTTCCTGACCGCGATCGGCAAACGCCTTCGCGCGGCGGGGCGGGAGGGCTGACGGGGCGGGAGTCGGGCCGCCGAACGGTCAGGTGGCAGGTTGCGTTCTTCGTGCCGGTGGCCGGCCCCGCTGGTGGCCCGGATGGGGAGCCGTGTCGATCCCGGTTCCCCGCGCCCGTAGACCCGTCGCCGCCGTCCTCAGGGACCGGTCAGGATGTGCCCGCCACGGCCGACGCCGGCATCCGCCGCCACAGGCCGGTGCCGCGGCGCGCAACCCGTTCGTAGGCAACGAGCGGGTCGACCAACGCCTTGCGCCCGGCGGCGTCGAGTCCGCGCAGTGCCGCGCCGACCTCGCGCGGGTCCTGGGCCTCGATCGGCTTGCGCAGCTCCGCCCACTCGGTCATCCGGTCCCCGCCGCTCCGACTTCGCGGGCGCGCCATTGCGCGACCTGGCATACGGTGCCGGCGGGTCCCGACATCGGCCGAGCCCCGGCGTGCGCCACCGGCACCGCTACCGGCCGAAGCCACCGGGTGCGGCATTAGAGTCGGGACATGGCAACGACAGACGAGGGGACCGTACGCGTCGACAGCTGGATCTGGTCCGTGCGCCTGACCAAGACCCGCTCGCTGGCCGCCGCGGCGTGCAAGGCCGGGCATGTGCGGGTCAACGGCGACAAGGTGAAGCCGGCCCAGTCGATCAGGATCGGCGACGAGGTACGGCTGCGCCAGGACGGCCACGAGCGGATCGTCGTGGTCAAACGCATCGTTCGCAAGCGGGTCGGGCCGCCGGTGGCCGCCGAGTGTCTGATCGACAACAGCCCCCCGCCGCCTCCTCGCGAAGAGGTGGTCGCGGTGGCCCGGCGTGATCGAGGCGCCGGCCGCCCGACCAAGCGCGAGCGTCGTGTGCTGGAGCAGTTCCGCGAGCGCTGAGCCATGGTGGGCCCGGCCGTCGGCGTCGGGCCGGGCCCACCGGGCCGAGGTCAGGACTCGCCCGGACCACCGGCCTTGGTGGATCCGGTCGGCGGCCCGGCCGGTGTGCTCAGCGGCTCCCGGGTGGCCACCGCACGCGGCAGCGTCTCGCCGCGGAAGAAGGCCGGCTGTAGGAACCGGTAGGCGAGCATCAGTACCGCCCCCAGGAGCAGCGCGCCGATTCCGGTCAGGAACACTCCGCCCAGTTGCCAGTGCGGCGGGAACGGCAGGGTCCAGTAGGTCGTGCCGTAGTCCTTGTCCGCGTACACGATGCACGCGTCGATGAAGAAGTACGTCAGCAGCGCCCCGCCCAGGCCCGGCATGATGCCCTTGGTGATCAGGTCGCGTCGGCTGCGGGTGAGTACGTGCCGGTAGAACCACACGCACGTGAAGCCGGTGATGCCGTAGTAGAACGCGATGGCCAGGCCGATCGAACCGATCGAGTCGGTGAGCACGTTGGTACTGACCCGGGTGATCGCCACGTAGAAGGCCACCGAGGCGATGCCCATCCCGACCGTGGACCACGTCGGCACCAGGTTCCGGTTGTGCACGCGGGCGAACTTCTCCGGGATGGCCCGGTGCGCGGCCATCGACAGCGCGGTGCGCGCGGTCGGCAGGATCGTGGTCTGGGTGGACGCGGCCGACGAGGTGAGCACCATGAACACGAGCAGCTTGGCCATGAACCAGCCGAACCCCGCGGTGCCGAAGACGCTCGACCCGAGACCGGACAGTACATCCCCGGAGTTGTCCGGATTGGCCAGCCCGTTGCCGGTGTCACCGGCGCCCGCGAAGGCCAGTGCCGAGGTGCTGATCAGTACGTAGATCAGCAGCAGGAGCACGGTCGAGATTACCGCGGCCCGACCCGGAGTGCGCTTGGCGTCCGCGGTCTCCTCGTTGATCGAGACGGCGGTGTCCCAGCCCCAGTAGATGAAGATCGCGGCCAGTACGCCCTTGGTCAGCGCGTCGATCGAGTCGATCTCGAACGGGTTGAACCAGGACCAGCCGATGTGCGTCGAGCCGTCCGGGGCGCTACCGAGGTAGACCTTCCACAGCGCGGTCAGGCCGAGGGCGATCAGCACCACGACCTCGATGGTCAGCAGCACCTTCTGGAGGTTGGCCGACAGTTCGATGCCGACGTAGCAGATCCATGTCATCAGGACGATCCACACGACACCGGCGAACGTCGTCCAGAACGTGTCCTCGGCGAGGCCGTGGGCGCCGATCAGTTGGAAGCCGTACTGGCCGGCGATCTGCGCGAGGTTGGCCATCACGATGACGTCCGCGACGATGATGGCCCAGCCGCCCATCCAGCCGGTCATCGGCCCGAACGTGCGCGATCCCCAGGTGAAGGTGGTGCCGCAGTCCGGGGTGTCCTCGTTCAGTTCCTTGTAGCCGTAGGCGATCAGGAACATCGGGATGAAGGCCAGAACCATCACGATCGGCGACTGCAGGCCCACGCCCGCGACGATGATGCCGAGTGTTGCGGCGATGCTGTAGGCCGGTGCGGTGGAGGCGATTCCGATCACGACGCTGGAGGCGAGGCTCAGCGCGCCGGTCTTGAGGCCCTTCTCGCCGGCTGCGCGACGCAGCGGCGGTTCGGACGAGGCGGGTCTTGCGGGGTCGAAGGTTGCCATGGTGAACCGTCCTGTCCTAGACGGGTGGTTTCTACCCGTTCGACCGAAAACGGACCATCGGAAGCAGGCCATCAGATTAGACCCGCCGGTAACCCGACCGGCAGCCCCGGAGCCCGGGGAAGTCATGGGTACCGACGCCATGTCGGACGCCCTGGCCGCGCCCGGCGACGGTCCCGTCGCAGGACGCGGCGGGACGGTTACGTCGTGGCGCGGCGAGGGGCCGGCGCGGGCCC
>NZ_JBEXCV010000076.1:0-40080 GCF_040605455.1 Embleya sp. NPDC005575
ACTTGGCCTCAAGCGCCGGCCGGGCTACTTGGCCTCAAGCGCCGGCCGGGCTACTTGGCCTCAAGCGCCGGCCGGGCTGATTTTGGCTTCGGCGGTGGGTGGGCTGGGTTGGGTTTGCTCGGTCGGGGTTTCGGCGGGGGGTTCGGTGCTGTTCTAGGGTGGGCGTGCCGTTGGGGCGTTACGCCGAGGGGGGAATGTGGCCTACGGCTATCCGGGGGCTCCCGGTGGCGGTGAGGAACGTTCGGATCGGACCCGGGAGTGGAACGCGCCGGCCCGGCCGTTCGGGCACGCCATGCCTTACGGGCCGCCGACCACGCCACCGCCCGCCGGTCCGCCGCCCGGCCCACCGGACAACTACCTCGCGTGGGCGGTCGTGGCGACCGTCTTCTGCTGCTTCCTCGCGGGCGTGCCCGCGCTGCTCGCGGCGACCAGCGTCAACGAGCGCTGGCATCGCGGCGACGTGGCCGGTGCCCGGCTCGCCTCGCTGCGGGCTCGCAACTGGACCATCGGTACCGTTCTGCTGGGCGTGATCTTCTGGACCACCTGGATGGTCGGCGTCTTCCTCCTCGGCTGGAAAGACACGCTGGGTGACCTCTGACGGTGCTTCCCGACGGCACAATGGGCCGATGACCACCCCGGCCCGCCCCGCGTCCGGCACCGGCTTCCGGCTGCGCAATCTCGGTCTGCCCGCCGCGAGCCTGGCCCTGCTCGCCGCCGCGACCGCCTATGTGGGACTGGTCGATCCGCGCGAGAGCGGCCACTATCCGCCGTGCCCCTACCTGGTGGTGACCGGCCTGCCCTGTCCCGGCTGCGGCGGGTTGCGCTGTGTGCACGCGCTCACTCATCTCGACCTGTCCGCCGCGCTCGGCTACAACGCGCTAGCGGTCGTGCTGTTCCCGCTGATCGGCCTGTTGTGGCTGCGCTGGGCGGTGCGAACCGCGCGCGGCGAGCCGCGCCGGGGGCTGGCCGACCCCCGCGCGCTGTGGGGTCTGCTCGCGGTGGTGGTGCTCTTCTGGATCGTCCGCGACCTGCCGCTCGGTGCACCTCTCGCGCCCTGACGCACAGTGACGGCCGGCGACTTCGCCGGCCGGACCGTGCGCACGAACCCACCGTGCGACGCCGTATGCTGCCCCCACCTCTTCGGCGGTGCGGTGTGGACGGGTCTGTTCGAATCGGCCTATACCATCGAAGAGCCGGGGGAGCAGGTTCTCCGGACAAACGAGGGGATGTAGGGCGTGACGGTTCTCGACGAGATCATCGACGGTGTCAACGCCGACCTCGCCGAACGACAGGCCCGCGTATCCCTTGACGAGATCAAGGAACTCGCGGTCCAGGCGCCGGCGCCCCGCGACGCGGAGAGCATCCTGCGCGGCGACGGCATCGCCGTCATCGCCGAGGTCAAGCGCTCCAGCCCCTCCAAGGGCGCGCTCGCCGCGATCGCCGACCCGGCCGGCCTGGCCGCCGACTACGAGTCCGGCGGCGCCTCGGTGATCAGCGTGCTCACCGAGCAGCGTCGATTCGGCGGCTCGCTCGACGACCTCGACGCCGTCCGCGCCGCCGTCGACATCCCGGTCCTGCGCAAGGACTTCATGGTGACGAGCTACCAGCTGTGGGAGGCCCGCGCCCACGGCGCGGACGTGGCCCTGCTGATCGTCGCCGCCCTGGAGCAGAACGCGCTGATCTCGCTGATCGAGCGGTCCCGTTCGATCGGTCTCACCACGATCGTGGAGGTTCACGACGAGGAGGAGACCGCCCGTGCGCTCGACGCCGGAGCCACCGTGATCGGTGTCAACGCGCGCAACCTGAAGACCCTCGAGGTGGACCGCAACAACTTCGCCCGGATCGCCCCGCTGATCCCGGACTCGTGCGTGCGCATCGCCGAATCCGGCGTGCGCGGTCCGCACGACCTGATCGCGTACGCCAACAACGGCGCCGACGCCGTCCTGGTGGGCGAGTCCCTGGTCACCGGTCGCGACCCGCGCAGCTCGGTCGCCGACTTGGTCGCCGCAGGCGCCCACCCGGCGATCCGGCACGGGCGCGGCTGAGGACGCGAGCGGCGATGAGCATGGACCCGCGACTGGCCAGGGGCTGCAAGCCCCGTGGCTGCCGCGCGCCCGCCCGCCGGGCCCGGGGGCGCCGGGTGCGCTACGTGATCGGCTGCGAGCCCGGCCAGGTGCCGGGCAGCCGATGGCGCCGACACGTTTCCTGACCCACCCGTCAGCAACGTGCCGTCCGCACGGCATGCCACACCGACAAGGACCCAGCATGTCCAGCACTGCCCAACAGCCGGACCCCGCCGGCCACTTCGGCGTCTTCGGCGGGCGTTTCCTGCCCGAGGCGCTGATCGCCGCCCTCGACGAACTGACCGCCGCCTACGAGAAGGCCAAGGGCGATCCGCAGTTCCAGGCCGAGTTCGCCGGCCTGCTGCGCGACTACGCCGGGCGCCCGAGCATCATCACCGAGGCGCCCCGCTTCGCCGAACACGCCGGCGGCGCGCGGATCATCCTCAAGCGCGAGGATCTCAACCACACCGGCTCGCACAAGATCAACAACGTGCTCGGCCAGGCCATCCTGACCAAGCGCATGGGCAAGACCCGGGTGATCGCGGAGACCGGCGCCGGCCAGCACGGCGTGGCCACCGCGACCGCGTGCGCGCTGCTCGGCCTCGACTGCGTCATCTACATGGGCGAACTCGACACCCAGCGCCAGGCGCTGAACGTGGCCCGGATGCGCGTTCTGGGCGCCGAGGTGATCCCGGTGGCGATCGGCTCGCGCACCCTCAAGGACGCGATCAACGAGGCGTTGCGCGACTGGGTCGCCAACGTCGACAACACCCACTACCTGCTCGGCACCGCGGCCGGCGCGCACCCCTTCCCGGCGATGGTCCGCGACTTCGTCAAGGTCATCTCCGTGGAGGCCCGGCAGCAGGTGCTCGACCTGACCGGCCGACTGCCGGACGCGGTCTGCGCGTGCGTGGGCGGCGGCTCGAACGCGATCGGCGCCTTCCACGCGTTCATCCCGGACGAGGGCGTGCGGCTGTACGGCTTCGAGGCGGGCGGCGACGGCGTGGAGACCGGGCGGCATGCCGCCTCGATCACCGGCGGCTCGATCGGCGTCCTGCACGGCGCCCGCACCTACCTGCTCCAGGACGAATACGGGCAGACCATGGAGTCGCACTCGATCTCGGCCGGCCTGGACTACCCGGCGGTCGGGCCCGAGCACGCGTGGCTGCACCAGACCGGCCGGGCAATCTACCGGCCGATCGATGACGCCCCCGCGATGGAGGCGTTCCGGCTGCTGTGCCGCACCGAGGGCATCATCCCGGCGATCGAATCGGCGCACGCCCTGGCCGGCGCGATCGAGGTCGGGCGCGAGCTCGGCCCGGACGCGACCATCCTGGTGAACCTCTCCGGGCGCGGTGACAAGGACATGCACACCGCCGCCCAGTACTTCGATCTCCTCGACGCGGAAGCGGAGCAGTCGTGACCGGCACCGGCACCACCACCAGGCTGACCGAGGTGCTGGCCGCCGCCCGCGCCGAGAACCGCGCCGCGCTGGTCGGCTACCTCCCGGCGGGCTACCCCTCCGCCGAGGGCTCCGCCGCCGCGATGCGGGCGATGGTCGAGGGAGGGTGCGACATCATCGAGGTCGGCCTGCCTTACAGCGACCCGCAGATGGACGGCCCCGTCATCCAGCGCGCCGTCGAACACGCGCTCGCGCACGGCACCAACACCCACCACGTGATCGACAACGTGCGGGCCGTCGCCGAGACCGGCGCCGCGACGCTGGTGATGTCGTACTGGAACCCGATCGAGCGCTACGGCGTCGAGCGGTTCGCGAGCGAACTGGCCGCGGCCGGCGGCAGCGGGGTGATCACCCCCGACCTGATCCCGGACGAGGCGCACGACTGGATCGCCGCCACCGATCGGCACCACCTGGACCGGATCTTCCTGGTCGCGCTGTCCTCCTCGGACGAACGCATCGCGTACACCACCCGCCACTGCGGCGGCTTCGTGTACGCCGCGTCCGTCATGGGCGTCACCGGAGCCCGGGCCTCGGTGAGCTCCGTGGCCGGCGACCTGGTCGCGCGTACCCGCAAGACCACCGACCTGCCGGTCTGCGTCGGTCTGGGTGTCTCCACCGCCGCCCAGGCGGCCGAGGTCGCCGCCTATGCCGACGGCGTCATCGTCGGCTCCGCATTCGTGCGCGCCCTACTGGACGCGCCGAACGAACAGGCCGGCCTGGACGCCGTCCGAGCCCTGGCCGCGGACCTCGCCGAGGGTGTCCGCAAGCGCTGATGCCCGCGGAAAGCCGTCATCCCGTGTAAAAACGCGTCAAAATGTACATCGGCTCACCAGCGGCCGCCGCAGCACTCCCGCGGCGGCCGTTGGCATGTCCGCGTCATCCCGTACCGACCCCCATCGGAGGAACCTGCGTTGAGCGCCAAACCCGGGACCAACCGAACATCCGTCATCCTGGCCGTCGTCGGCGTGCTCGTGGTCGCCGTGCTGGCCGCCGTCCTGGGCGTCGTGTTCACCATCGGCCACGACGACAAGGACGACGACTCCGGCGACGCGAAGGGGTCGAAGGCGGCCAAGACCGCCATCCGCGAGATCGACCCGGCCACGCTGCCCGCCGCCGTCCAGGCCGACGGCACGATCCGGGTCGGCAGTCCCTCGGCGCCGGTCACGGTCACCGTTTTCGAGGACTTCCGCTGCCCGTTCTGCAAGCGCTTCGAGACCGGCTTCGGCCCGCTCCTGGCGGACTACGCCGACGCCGGAAAGATCAGGGTCGACTACTACATCGCCTCTTTCCTGGACGGCAAGCTCGGTGGTACCGGCTCGGTCAAGGCGGCGAACGCCGCGCGCTGCTCGGTGGACGCGGGCAAGTTCGCCGCCTACCACGCGGTGCTGTTCAAGAACCAGCCCGAGGAGTCCGAGGACGGCTACACCGCGGCCCGGCTGCTCGACCTGGCCGGTCAGGTCCCGGGCCTGCGCGGCGAGGCGTTCGACGCGTGCGTGAACACCGACGCCAACGCCGAGTGGGTGACCGCCGCCGAGAGCGCGTTCGAAAGCTCCGGAGTCTCCGCCACCCCCGGCATCGCGGTGGACGGAAAAATTCTGGACGGTGGGAACTCGGCCATGCGTTCGCCCGACAACCTTCGTGAACTGCTCGACCAGCGCCTGGAGAACCCCGGGAGTGGTAAGGCGGCTCTCGGACAGGAACCTCAGGCGCCTTCCGCCGGTTAGACAGGACATGTGCCGGTCCGGGGTGCGGGGGACCACCGGACCGGGGTCCTTGCACCTCACCCGTCGTGACGGAGGTCAGACCTTGGAAGGCAAGACGATCGAGCCGGTGGCCCAGCGGTGACCGCGACGGCCACCCCCAACGGCACCGCATCCGCCGGGGCGCTCGCGAGCCTGCGCAAGGTCGCCCCCTGGATCGGCCTCGCCGCCCGACTGGGCCTGGCCTTCGTCTGGGCGTACGCCGGCTGGGAGAAGGCGCTCGACCCCGACCAGGCCGCGTACGCGGTCCGAGGCTATGACGTGCTGCCCGACAACCTTGTCGAGCCGGTCGGCTACGCCCTGCCCTACCTGGAACTGGGCCTGGCCCTGCTCCTGGTGGTCGGGATCGGGACCCGACTGGTCGCGTCCTTGTCCGCGCTGCTCCTGCTCGTGTTCATCGCGGGCATCGCCCAGGCCTGGGCGCGCGGTCTGGCGATCGACTGCGGCTGCTTCGGCGGCGGCGGTCCGGTCGAGCCGGACAAGACCGCCTACCTCGAGGAGATCCTGCGGGACTGCGGCTTCATGCTGCTCGCGATCTGGCTGATCGTCTTCCCGCGAACCCGCCTGTCCGCGGACGCGTGGCTCTTCCCCGAGGAGCCGCCGCACGACCGGGACGAGGACGACGAGGCGGACGACGAGGACTAGCGGGACAACGACGCGGACGAGTACCGCGGGGACGCGAACCGTAACCCCGGAACCCGGGAACCGAAAGGCCCTGAGATCACGTGAGCTCGAAGAATTCCGAAGGCAAGCGCACCGCGCGCGAGCGGATGGCCCAGGAGCGCGCGCGCCAACAGGCGCTCGACAAGCGCCGGCGCGTGATGGTCATCGCCGGTGCGGTGGTGGCAGTCCTCGCGGTGGTCGCCATCATCGGCGTGGTCGTCGGCATGTCCAAGACCAATAAAAAGAAGGGCCCCTGGAAGGACGCGCTCGCCAAGCCGTTCAGCGCCCCCGCGAACCTGTCCGCGGACGGTCTGGGCGTTTCCGTCGGCAGCAACCCGAACGCCCCCTCGTTGATCATGTACGAGGACTTCCGCTGCCCGATCTGCCACGAGGTGGAGAAGACTCTCGGCCCCACCCTGCGGCAGATGGCCGACGCCGGCACCATCAAGATCGACTACCACATCGCGTCGTTCCTGGACGGCAAGCTCGGTGGCAACGGCTCCAAGTACGCGGCCAACGCCGCCGGCTGCGCACAGAACGCGGGCAAGTTCGCGCAGTACCACGACACGCTCTTCGCGAACCAGCCGGACGAGTTGGACGACAAGTTCGCCAGTCGGGCCTACCTGCTCGACCTCGCGGGCAAGGTGGACGGCCTGCGCTCGCCGGCCTTCGACAGCTGCGTCAACGACCTGAGCGTGGCCGGTTGGGTCAACAAGGTCGAGGACGCGTTCCAGAACGCCAAGATCGGCGACACCCCGGTCACCGGCACGCCGACCGCGGGCATCAACGGCAAGACCATCGACCTGATCGTCAAGGGCCGCGGTCTGGCCACCCCCGAAGAGGTCCGCGCGCAGATCCTCGCTGCGATCAAGTAGTCACCCTCTGCTCCGCGCGGTACGGGCGCGGCACCGATTCCCCGGTGCCGCGCCCGTTCGTCGATGCCCGCCGGCACACGTTCGCCTCCGCACCCGGTAGCGTCGTACCCGCCATGGACCTCGCATTCATTCCCAGCCCCTCGCGCGGACAGATCGACCTCGGTCCGATCCCGCTGCGTGGCTACGCGCTGTGCATCATCCTCGGTGTCGTCCTCGCGATCTGGCTCGGCGAGCGCCGCTGGGTCGCCCGAGGCGGTCGCGCCGGCACGGTCGGCGACATCGCCGTGTGGATGGTGCCCTTCGGCCTCGTCGGAGGCCGCCTCTACCACGTCATCACCACGCCGGGGCCGTACTTCGGCGACGGCGGCGACCCCATGCAGGCGTTCGCCGTCTGGAAGGGCGGCCTCGGCATCTGGGGCGCGATCGCGCTCGGCGCGGTGGGTGCCTGGATCGGCTGCCGGCGTCGGGGCATCCCGCTGCCCGCGCTGGCCGACGCGCTCGCCCCGGGCATCGTGCTCGCCCAGGCCGTGGGCCGCTGGGGCAACTGGTTCAACCAGGAGCTCTACGGCCGCGAGACCGACGTGCCGTGGGCGGTCAAGATCGACGGCGACCACAACGTGATCGACCCCGGTCAGGCCGGCACCTTCCACCCGACGTTCCTGTACGAGTCGCTGTGGTGCATCGGCGTCGCGGCCCTGGTGATCTGGGCCGACCGCCGGTTCAAGCTGGGCCACGGCCGGGCTTTCGCGCTCTACGTCGCGGGCTACACGGTGGGCCGGTTCTGGATCGAGTACATGCGCGTCGACGACGCCGAACACGTGCTGGGCATGCGGCTGAACAACTGGACCGCGATCGTCGTGTTCGCCGGCGCGATCGCCTACATGTGGATCTCGGCGCGCAAGCACCCCGGCCGCGAGGACCCGGCCACGCTGCGCGGCCACGACGAGGAGTCGGACGACGCGGACGAGTCGGACGACGCCGACGAGCCGGCCGCAGCGGTGAACGCGAAGGCGACGCCGGACCCGGAGGGCGCGAAGAGCGCGAAGGATTCGACGGACGCCGACGCCGACGTGAATGCGAATGCGAACGCGGATGCGGATGCGGATGCGGACCGCGACGCGGACGAGCCCGCAGCCGACGCCGACGTCGAGCGCATCCCCTCGGCCGCGCGCAAGCCCGCCGACAAGGGCTGACCCCCACCACATCGGAGGCTGCCCCGAACCCGCCGACCGCGGGTTCGGGGCAGCCTCCTCGGGTTCGGACAGCCTTTCCTGGCCGGCGGCATGTCGGGCCAAAACGGTAGCGTCCAGGTCCCAGCGTGACGAGAGGGCCGAACAACCGTGAAGACCACCGATATAGCCGCCGAGGTCCCCGACGCAGCCCCGGCGCTCGGGCACCAGGACGGCATCGACCACACCCACCGCGACATCGGCGGTGGCTGGCTGCGCCCGGCCGTGTTCGGTGCGATGGACGGGCTGGTCTCCAACTTCGCGCTGATCGCCGGCATCGTCGGCAGCGACGCCACGCCCAAGACCGTCGTGGTCACCGGCCTGGCCGGCCTGGCCGGCGGCGCCTTCTCGATGGCGGCGGGGGAGTACACCTCGGTCGCCTCGCAGGCCGAGCTGGCCCGCGCCGAGGTCGAGGTGGAGCGCCGCGAACTGTGCCGCAGCCCCGAGGCCGAGCAGCGCGAACTCGCCGAGCTCTACATCGCCCGCGGTCTGGACGAGGACCTCGCCGTCGAGGTGGCCCGCCAACTCTCCCGCGACCCCGAACTGGCCCTGGAGATCCACGCCCGCGAGGAGCTCGGCGTCGACCCGCACGACCTGCCCTCGCCGTGGCTCGCCGCCGGCTCCTCGTTCGCCTTCTTCGCGATCGGCGCGCTGCTCCCGCTGCTGCCCTACCTGCTCGGCGCCGCCACGCTGGCACCCGCCCTGGTGCTGACCGCGCTCGGCCTGTTCGGCGCCGGCGCCGCGGTCTCGCGGGTGACCGCCCGACCGTGGTGGTTCAGCGGCACCCGTCAGTTGGTCCTCGGCGCCGCCGCGGGTGGGCTGACCTACCTGCTCGGTCTGCTGATCGGTCAACAGGTGTGATGGGTGAGGCATACGTAACACGGCCGTAGCACGGCGTGTCGACCCGGAAACGATCGATTCCCACGGGTCGGACAGCCCGTTTCGGTACCGGGATGGTCGGGAATGAGCCAGCTGATATGCCGAGGCGACCGGCGCGACGCAGCGTCCGCGAGCACGGCCGGTTCACCCTGATGACCGCATGGTGAGACGGGTTTGTCCCGGGTTCCGGATACACGTACTGATCGTGTAACCTGCACGAAATCGCAGAGGGCCAACGTCGTCCCTGTTGCGCACCACACGCCACGACGACGACGGGAGCGCCCATGCCTCCTGCCATGCCCGCAACTCCGGGCCCCCTCTTCTCCGCGCTTCCCGCGGCACAGGGGTTGTACGACCCCCGTAACGAGCACGATGCCTGTGGTGTCGGATTCGTGGCCACGCTCACCGGCGAGCCCAGCCACGACATCGTCGACCAGGCCCTGACCGTCCTGCGGAACATGGAGCACCGGGGCGCCACCGGCGCCGAGGCCGACACCGGCGACGGCGCGGGCATCCTGATCCAGGTCCCGGACGCCTTCCTGCGCGAGAGCGTCGGCT
The DNA here is from genome assembly GCF_040605455.1 of Embleya sp. NPDC005575. Taxonomy (NCBI): domain Bacteria; kingdom Bacillati; phylum Actinomycetota; class Actinomycetes; order Kitasatosporales; family Streptomycetaceae; genus Embleya; species Embleya sp. NPDC005575. The sequence goes on from NZ_JBEXCV010000076.1 coordinate 9,490, forward strand.
TCGAGCTGCCCGAAGCCGGCGGCTACGCGGTCGGCATCGCCTTCCTGCCCGACGACGACGTACACGCCGGCCGCGCCAAGTCCTCCATCGAGCGGATCGCCGCCGAGGAGAACCTGCGGGTGCTCGGCTGGCGCGACGTCCCCACCACGCCCGGCCTGGTCGGCTCGATGGCCGCCGAGACGATGCCGCGCTTCGCGCAGCTGTTCGTGGCCGGCGTCGACGACACGGTCACCGGGATCACCCTCGACCGGCTCGCCTTCGCGCTGCGCAAGCGCGCCGAACGCGAGGTCGAGGTCTACTTCGCCTCGCTGTCCGCGCGCACCCTCGTCTACAAGGGCATGCTCACCACCGGACAGCTGGAGCCGTTCTTTCCGGACCTGTCCGACCGGCGCCTGGCGTCCGCGATCGGTCTCGTGCACTCGCGGTTCTCCACCAACACCTTCCCGGCCTGGCCGCTCGCCCACCCGTACCGCTTCATCGCGCACAACGGCGAGATCAACACCGTCAAGGGCAACCGCAACTGGATGGCCGCGCGCGAGTCGATGCTCGCCACCGACCTGATCCCCGGCGACCTGAGCCGGCTGTACCCGATCTGCACGCCCGAAGCGTCCGACTCGGCGTCCTTCGACGAGGTCCTGGAACTGCTCCACCTGGGCGGTCGGCCGCTGCCGCACGCCGTGCTGATGATGATCCCCGAGGCGTGGGAGAACCACGCCACGATGGACGCCGCCCGGCGCGCGTTCTACAAGTTCCACGCCACCGTGATGGAGCCGTGGGACGGACCGGCCTGCGTCACCTTCACCGACGGCACCCTGATCGGCGCGGTCCTGGACCGCAACGGTCTGCGGCCCTCGCGCTACTGGGTCACCGACGACGGCTTGGTCGTGCTCTCCTCCGAGGTCGGCGTCCTGGACATCGACCCCGCCAGGATCGTGCGCAAGGGGCGGCTCCAGCCCGGCCGGATGTTCCTGGTGGACACCCAGGCCCGGCGGATCGTCGAGGACGACGAGATCAAGACCGCGCTCGCCGCCGAACACCCTTACCAGGAATGGCTGCACGCGGGCCTGATCAACCTGGAGGACCTGCCCGAGCGCGAGCACGTCGTGCACACGCACGCCTCCGTCTCGCGCCGCCAGCAGACCTTCGGCTACACCGAGGAAGAACTGCGCGTCATCCTGGCGCCGATGGCCCGGGCCGGCGGCGAACCGCTCGGCTCGATGGGCACCGACAGCCCGATCGCCGCGCTCTCGGCCAAGCCCCGACTGCTCTTCGACTACTTCGTCCAGCTCTTCGCGCAGGTCACCAACCCGCCGCTGGACGCGATCCGGGAAGAACTGGTCACCTCGCTCGGCAGCTTCGTCGGCCCCGAGGGCAACCTGCTCGACGCCCAGCCCGCCGACTGCCGCAACGTCGTGTTGCCCTTCCCGGTGCTGGACAACGACGAGCTCGCCAAGCTGATCCACATCAACCTCGACGGCGACCAGCCGGGCCTGAAGGCCGTCACCATCTCCGGGCTCTACCCGGTCGACGGCGGCGGCGCCGCGCTGGCCAAGCGACTCGAGGAGATCCGCGCCGAGACCACCGGCGCGATCGCCGACGGCGCCCGCATCGTGGTCCTTTCCGACCGCCATTCGGACGCCGAGCACGCGGCGATCCCCTCGCTGCTGCTCACCTCCGCCGTGCACCACCACTTGATCCGGACCAAGACCCGCACCCAGGTCGGCCTGATCGTCGAGGCCGGCGACGTGCGCGAGGTGCACCACGTCGCGCTCCTGATCGGCTACGGCGCGGCCGCCGTCAACCCCTACCTCGCGATGGAATCCGTCGAGGACCTGGTCCGCGACGGCGTCTTCCTCACCGACATCGCGCCCGAGCAGGCCATTCGCAACCTGATCAAGGCACTGGGCAAGGGCGTGCTGAAGGTGATGTCCAAGATGGGCATCTCCACCGTCGCCTCCTACCGCGGCGCCCAGGTCTTCGAGGCCGTCGGCCTCGCCGAGGACTTCGTCGCCGAATACTTCACCGGCACCACCAGCAAGCTCGGCGGCATCGGCCTGGACGTCGTCGCGGAAGAGGTCGCCCGCCGGCACGCCAAGGCGTACCCGCCCACCGGCATCGCGCCCTCGCACCGCCGGCTGGAGATAGGGGGCGAGTACCAGTGGCGCCGCGAGGGTGAACCGCACCTGTTCGACCCCGAGACGGTCTTCCGGCTCCAGCACTCCACCCGGACCCGCCGCTACGACATCTTCAAGAAGTACACCGAGCGCGTGGACGAGCAGTCCAAGCGGCTGATGACCCTGCGCGGCCTGTTCGCGTTCAGGACGGGCGTGCGCGAGTCGATCCCCATCGACGAGGTCGAGCCGGTCTCCGAGATCGTCAAGCGCTTCTCCACCGGCGCGATGTCCTACGGCTCCATCTCGATGGAGGCGCACCAGACGCTGGCCATCGCGATGAACCGGCTCGGCGGCAAGTCCAACACCGGCGAGGGCGGCGAGGATCCCGAGCGGCTGTACGACCCCGAGCGGCGCTCGGCGATCAAGCAGGTCGCCTCCGGCCGTTTCGGCGTCACCAGCGAATACCTGGTCAACGCGGACGACATCCAGATCAAGATGGCCCAGGGCGCCAAGCCCGGCGAGGGCGGCCAACTGCCCGGCCACAAGGTCTACCCGTGGGTCGCCCGCACCCGACACTCCACCCCCGGCGTCGGCCTCATCTCGCCGCCGCCGCACCACGACATCTACTCGATCGAAGACCTCGCCCAGCTCATCCACGACCTCAAGAACGCCAACCCGGCGGCTCGGGTGCACGTGAAGCTGGTCGCCGAGGTCGGCGTCGGCACGGTCGCGGCGGGCGTCTCCAAGGCGCACGCCGACGTGGTGCTCATCTCCGGCCACGACGGCGGCACCGGCGCCTCGCCGCTCACCTCGCTCAAGCACGCGGGCGGCCCCTGGGAGCTCGGCCTCGCCGAGACCCAGCAGACGCTGCTGCTCAACGGCCTGCGCGACCGCATCGTGGTGCAGACCGACGGCCAGCTCAAGACCGGCCGGGACGTCCTGGTCGCGGCCCTGCTGGGCGCCGAGGAGTACGGCTTCGCCACCGCGCCGCTCGTGGTCTCCGGCTGCGTGATGATGCGGGTCTGCCACCTCGACACCTGCCCCGTCGGCGTCGCCACACAGAACCCCGTGCTGCGCGAGCGGTACAACGGCCAGGCCGACCACGTGGTCAACTTCTTCGAGTTCATCGCCGAAGAGGTCCGCGAACTGCTCGCCGAACTGGGCTTTCGCACCCTGGAAGAGGCCGTCGGCCACGCCGAACTCCTGGACACCGGCGCGGCGATCAGGCACTGGAAGACCGAGGGCCTCGACCTCGCGCCGCTGTTCCACGTGCCCGCGCTCGCCGAGGGCGCGGCCCTGCACCACACCAGCGCGCAGGACCACGGACTGGCCAAGGCACTGGACAACCAGCTCATCCAACTCAGCGCCGACGCCCTCGAAAACGGGGAAAAGGTCGTCATAAACCTCCCGGTGCAGAACATCAACCGCACCGTCGGCACGATGCTCGGCCACGAGGTCACCAAGCGCTACCGCGGCGCGGGCCTGCCCGACGACACCATCGACATCACCCTGACCGGCTCCGCCGGCCAGTCGTTCGGCGCATTCGTGCCCAAGGGCATCACCCTGCGGCTCGAAGGCGACGGCAACGACTACGTCGGCAAGGGCCTGTCCGGCGGCCGCATCACCGTGCGCCCGCACCGCTCCGCGCCCTTCGCCGCCGAGGACAACATCATCGCCGGCAACGTGATCGGCTACGGCGCCACCGGCGGCGAGATCTACCTGCGCGGTGTCGTCGGCGAACGCTTCTGCGTGCGCAACTCCGGCGCCACCGCAGTCGTCGAGGGCGTGGGCGACCACGGCTGCGAGTACATGACCGGCGGCCGGGCAGTGGTGCTCGGTCGTACCGGCCGCAACTTCGCCGCCGGCATGTCGGGCGGCGTCGCGTACCTGCTCGACGCGGACTCGAACAACATCAACACCGAACTCGTCGGCGTCGAGGAACTCGATGCCGACGACAGCGCCGAACTGCACGACGTTGTGCGCCGGCACCACGAGGAGACCGGCTCGGCCGTCGCCGAAGCCCTGCTCTCCGACTGGGACGCCGCCTCCCGGCGCTTCACCAAGATCCTGCCCAGGGACTACAAGGCAGTGCTCGCCGCCAAGGACGCCGCCGAGCGAGCCGGTCTCACCGAGACCGAGATCGTCCAGAAGATGATGGAGGCGGTTCATGGCTGACCCGAAGGGCTTTTTGACCACGCCCCAAGAGCTCGGCAAGCGTCGCCCCGTCGACGTGCGCATCCGGGACTGGAAGGAGGTGTACGAGGAGCGCACGCTGCTCCCGATCATCACCGAACAGGCCGGCCGCTGCATGGACTGCGGCATCCCGTTCTGCCACAACGGCTGCCCGCTGGGGAACATCATCCCCGAGTGGAACGACCTGGTCTGGCGCGACGACTGGCAGGCCGCGAGCGAACGACTGCACGCGACCAACAACTTCCCGGAGTTCACCGGCCGGCTGTGCCCCGCGCCGTGCGAGGCCGCGTGCGTGCTCGGCATCAACCAGGCGCCGGTCACCATCAAGAACGTCGAGGTCTCGATCATCGACCGGGCCTGGGACGACAACAACGTCGCCCCACAGCCGCCCGACCGGCTCTCCGGCAAGACCGTCGCGGTGATCGGCTCCGGCCCGGCCGGCCTCGCTGTCGCCCAGCAGCTCACCCGGGCCGGCCACACGGTCGCCGTGTACGAGCGGGCGGACCGGATCGGCGGACTGCTGCGCTACGGCATCCCCGAGTTCAAGATGGAGAAGCGGCACATCAACCGGCGCATCGAGCAGATGCGCGCCGAAGGCACCAAGTTCTACACCGGCATGCAGATCGGCACCGACCTGGACGCGGCCAAGCTGCGCCGGCGCTACGACTCGGTGGTGATCGCCGCCGGCGCCACCGCCGCGCGCGACCTGCCGATCCCCGGGCGCGAGTTCGGCGGCGTCCACCAGGCGATGGAATACCTGCCCTTCGCCAACAAGGTGCAGGAGGGCGACCTGGTCGCTTCGCCGATCGACGTGGCCGGCAAGCACGTGGTGATCATCGGCGGCGGCGACACCGGCGCGGACTGCCTGGGTACCGCGCACCGCCAGGGCGCGGCCTCGGTCACCCAGCTGGAGATCATGCCCCGGCCCACCGAGGAGCGGCCCACTGCGCAACCGTGGCCGACGTACCCGATGACCTACCGGGTGGCCAGCGCGCACGAGGAGGGTGGCGAGCGTGTGTACGCGGTCAACACCCAGGAATTCGTGGGCGGCGAGGACGGCCGGGTCAAGGCGCTCAAGCTGGTCGAGGTCGTGTTCGAGAACGGCCGCTTCGTGCCGGTGGCCGGCACCGAGCGGGAAATCCCGGCGGACTTCGTGTTCCTGGCGATGGGCTTCACCGGGACCGACCGCTCCAACGGGCTGGTCGAGCAGCTCGGGCTGGCCCTGGACGAGCGCGGCAACGTGGCCCGGGACGAGGCGTTCGCGACGAACGTGGACGGCGTGTTCGTGGCCGGCGACGCCGGGCGCGGGCAGTCGTTGATCGTCTGGGCGATCGCCGAGGGCCGCTCGTGCGCGGCTGCGGTGGACGGGTGGTTGACCGGCGAGACCAACCTGCCGTCACCGATCCGGCCCACCGATCGGCCGCTCACCGTGTGACGCGGAGTGACCGGCCGGATCGGGATTGAATATGTGACGAAAGTCGCGTGAACGGGAAAGGGCGCCGCCGTTGCGGCGCCCTTTCCGCATGCCGGAAAAGCGCCATATACCGGACGCGGGTACGGCTTACTCGGCGGTAGGAACTAGGCTCTTGACCATGCGTCGAGCCAAAATTGTCTGCACCCTGGGTCCTGCAACCAATTCGTATGAACAGATCCGCACGCTGGTCGACGCAGGCATGGATGTAGCCCGCTTCAACCTCAGCCACGGCGCCTACGCCGAGCACGAGGAGCGTTACCACCGCGTCCGTCGGGCATCCGACGAATCCGGTCGCAGCGTCGGCATCCTCGTCGACCTCCAAGGCCCCAAGATCCGCCTGGAGACCTTCGCCGAAGGCCCCGTGCTCCTGGAGCGCGGCGACGAGTTCACGATCACGACCGAGGACGTCCCCGGCGACAAGCACGAGGTCGGCACCACCTACAAGGGGCTGACCGCCGACGTCACCAAGGGCGAGCGGATCCTCATCGACGACGGCCGGGTCACCCTGGAGGTCGTCGACGTCGAGGGCCCGCGCGTGCACACGATCGTCATCGAGGGCGGGATGGTCTCCGACCACAAGGGGCTCAACCTCCCCGGCGTGGCCGTGAGCGTTCCCGCACTGTCCGAGAAGGACATCGAGGACCTCAAGTGGGGCCTCGCCCTCGGCGCCGACATGATCGCGCTGTCCTTCGTGCGTGCCGCGAAGGACATCGAGGACGTCCACAAGATCATGGACGAGGTCGGTGTCCGGCTCCCGGTGATCGCGAAGATCGAGAAGCCGCAGGCGGTGGACAACCTCGAGGAGATCGTCCACGCCTTCGACGCCATCATGGTCGCCCGCGGCGACCTGGGCGTCGAGATGCCGCTGGAGGCCGTGCCGATCGTGCAAAAGCGCGCGATCACGCTGGCCCGGGCCAACGCCAAGCCCGTCATCGTCGCCACCCAGATGCTCGACTCGATGATCAGCGCCTCGCGCCCCACCCGGGCGGAGGCGTCGGACGTCGCCAACGCCGTCCTGGACGGCGCGGACGCGGTCATGTTGTCGGGCGAGACCTCGGTCGGCAAGTATCCGATCGAGACCGTCAAGACCATGGCGCGGATCGTGGTCGCGGCCGAGGACTCCTCCGCGATGCGGGAGGAGATCCGCGGTCTGGCCGGACCGCGCACGCAGGGCGGGGTGATCGCGAAGGCCGCGATCGAGATCGCCGAGCGCCTGGACGCCAAGTACCTGGTGGCGTTCACCCAGAGCGGTGACACGGGCCGCCGGTTGTCCCGGTACCGCTCGATGATCCCGATGCTCGCCTTCACCCCCGAGCCGTCGGTGCGCAGCCGTCTGGCGCTCACCTGGGGCCTGGAGACCTTCCTCGGGCCGCTGTGCAGCCACACCGACGAGATGGTTCGTCAGGTGGACGCGGCGCTGCTCGCGATCGGCCGCTGCAAGAAGGGCGACCTGGTCGTGATCACGGCCGGCTCCCCGCCCGGTGTGCCCGGGTCGACCAACCTGATCCGGCTGCACCACATAGGAGATCTGCCTTCCGAGTGACACCCGGTCGCCATGCCGACGGCCCGTCATCCTTTCGGGTGGCGGGCCGTCAGTATTTGGGGCCGATGTGCTGGTCCATGAGAGCGACGGAGGCCCGACGAGCGACGGAGAAGAGGTTCGGCCTGGCGTATTTCCACTCGACCACGAGTTGGTCCAGTGTGGTCGTGAGGATGCGCATGATGTCCGCGGACCCGGTCGATGGCCCGGCGGCGCAGATCCGAATCAGTCAGGGATCCACGGTGGGCAACTGATATTCACTGGTCCAGGTGTTCGAGTTGATGTCACTCGAACGTGTGCTCTTCAAAAGTGCTGGTGCCGGGTGCGGGATTCGAACCCGCACGCCCTTTCGGGCAAAAGATTTTGAGTCTTCCGCGTCTGCCTGCTCCGCCAACCCGGCTGGTCAGGGGGCGGACGCATGCGACCCAACCCCTGCACGAAGAACACCATACCGCCTCTCGGTACTCTCGTGTGCGCACCATTTCCCTGATCGAGGAGCGACGTGACCGCAGCCACGCAGCCGCCCGCCGCATCGCAGGACAGCCAGCGCGCCCGTGTCGTCATCGCCGAGGACGAGGCGCTGATCCGGCTCGATCTGAAAGAGATGTTGGAGGAAGAGGGTTACCACGTCGTCGGCGAGGCCGGAGACGGGCAGCGGGCCGTGGAGTTGGTTCACGAGTGTCGGCCCGACCTGGTCATCCTCGACGTCAAGATGCCGATACTGGACGGGATTTCGGCTGCGGAGCAGATCGCCCAGGCGCGGCTGGCGCCGGTGCTGATGTTGACCGCGTTCTCCCAGCGCGAGCTGGTCGAGCGCGCCCGGGACGCCGGTGCGATGGCGTACCTGGTCAAGCCGTTCACCAAGGGCGACCTCGTCCCGGCGATCGAGATGGCCGTCTCGCGGTACACCGAACTGGCCGCCCTGGAGCGTGAGGTCGGCGACCTCACCCAACGGCTGGAGACGCGCAAGCTGGTGGACCGGGCCAAGAGCGTACTTCAGGAGAAGTACGGCATGTCCGAGCCCGAGGCGTTCCGCTGGATCCAGAAGGCCTCGATGGATCGCCGGATGTCGATGCGCACCGTGGCCGAGGTGGTCGTGTCCGGGGGCGACGTCGCCGACTGACCCAGCCGTACCCATACTCCAATGAACCCGTCCGGTTGCTGACAAACCGGACGGGTTCATTGTTTTTCGGGCACCCGATGATCATATTTGATCACTTTGGATCGTAACAATTCGTTTCCAGTTTCTTTTGGATTACATCTGGTTACGGGCGCATCACATCTCGGTCGGCGGACTGCCGCTGCCCTTCCGGCCGGACTACATTCCGGGCACCGCATGTTCATCGCGGTTTGTGAAGGCGCCCCGATGCGGGCTCCGAACTTTTTCTACAAGGGGTTGGGGTTTGCTGTGCTCAAGCGACGCGTGATCAAAATCGCGCTGCCCATCGCGGCAGCGGCACTCGTGCTTTCCGCGTGCGGCAGTGACGATGACGATGACAAGAAGAAGGACGGTGGCAGCTCCGCTCCCGCCGGCGGCGGTAACAAGCCGACCTGGACCATAGGTTTCCAAGCGGGGCTCTCGGGGGAGAATGCCCAGCTTGGCATCAACGAAGAGAACGGCGCTCGGCTCGCTGTCGAGCAGGCCAACGCGAAGGGCGATCTTCCCTTCACGCTCAAGTTCAAGACCTCGGACGACGAGGCGTCGGAGACCAAATCCGTCTCCGCGGCGCAGAAGCTGATCGACGACAGCAATGTTGTTGCCGTTATCGGCCCCGCCTTCTCCGGCCCCACCAAGGCCGCATCGCCGAACTACGCCAAGGCGAAGCTCGCCACGGTGTCTCCCTCGGCGACCAACCCGTCCCTGACGAGCGCGGGCAACAATTTCACCGCGTTCTTGCGTGGTACGCCGAACGACAATGCCCAGGGCAGCGGGATGGCGAAGTACCTGTCGAAGAAGCTCCAGGCCAAGAAGGTCTTCGTCGTCGACGACAAGACCGAGTACGGCGTGGGCCTGTCGAAGGTCGCCAAGGACGAGCTGACCAAGGCCGGCGTCCAGGTCGTCTCGGACAGCGTGCCGAAGGCGACCCCGGACTACGGTCCGATCTCCACGAAGATCAAGAACTCCGGCGCGGACGCCATGATCTACGCGGGCTACTACCAGGACGGCGCGCCGTTCGCCAAGAAGCTCAAGGAAGCCGGCTTCACCGGCCCCAAGTTCTCCGGTGACGGCACCAACGACTCGCAGTTCGTCTCGCTTGCCGGGGACGCCTCGAACGACTGGTACCTGACCTGCCCGTGCTCCGACGCGAACGTCGAGGCGGCCACGAAGCAGTTCACCGAGGACTACAAGAAGCGCTTCAACACGAACCCGAGTACCTACTCGGCGGAGTCGTTCGACATCGCCAACCTGGTGGTCGAGCAGATGAAGTCCTTCGGCGCGGACAAGATCACCCGCGAGGCGATGCTCACCAAGCTCAAGAGTGCCTCGTACAAGGGTCTGACCAAGTCGTTCAAGTTCCAGCCGAACGGCGAATTCGACGGCGCGACCACCTTCATCTACCAGGTGAAGGGCGGCAAGATCGGCTACATGGGCGACATCGACCAGCTCGTGGGCGGCTGACCCGTTAATCGGGGCGGCACAACCTGACGATCGGGCCCGGGTCTTCCCGGAGTTTTCGGGAAGACCCGGGCCCGTCCGGTTTTCTTGAGGAAGCTTTCCTTATGCAACCTGATGAAATCCTGGATTACCTTATTCCAGGGATCATGCTCGGTGCGTTGTACGCGGTGATCGCCATCGGCTACACCCTGGTCTATGGCGTTCTGCAGCTCATCAACTTCGCACACAGCGAAGTCTTCATGGTGGGCGCCTATTCCGCGTTGCTCGCCTTGACCTGGATCGACCCGAGCAGCAACCCGACGACGTTCATGTCGGTGTTGTTGGTCGCGGCCGGTCTGGCCGTTTCCGGTACGGCCGGTGCGGCCACGGCCTATACGCTCGAGAAAGTCGCGTACAGACCACTCAGACGCAGGAACGCGCCCCGTCTTGCGTTCCTGATCAGCGCGATCGGGGCCTCCTACTTCCTGCAGAACCTGGCGGGGAAGTTGTTCGGCCGCGACTCGCGTGCACTGCCGACGGTGTTCGAGAACAAGAAGGTCTTCTCGGTCTTCGGTACCCAGGTCACCATCCTCCAGCTGCTCATCGTTTGTGCTGCGGTGCTGATGATGGTCGGCCTGGACTACCTGGTGAACCGCACCAAGCTGGGCTCGGGTATCCGGGCCGTGGCGCAGGACGCCGAGACGGCGGGCCTGATGGGTGTGGACATCGACAAGGTGATCTCGCGGACGTTCATCATCGGCGGGTTCATGGGCGGTATCGCCGGCTTCCTGTTCGGCCTGCACCTGCAGCTGTCGTTCACGATGGGCTTCCTGCCCGGCATCACCGCGTTCGCCGCGGCCGTGGTCGGCGGGGTCGGCAACATTCGCGGCGCGATGATGGGCGGCATGCTGCTCGGCATCGTCGAGAGCTTCTCGTCGCCCATCTTCGGTGAGTCGTGGCGGTACGTCAGTGCCTTCGCGGTGCTGGTCCTGGTGCTGATGTTCCGGCCGACCGGCATCCTGGGCGAGCGTTTGGGGAGGTCGGCGTGACCACGACGACGAAGGAACGCGATCTCGCGCCGACCGGGTCGGCGCTGGCGAAGCTGCGAAGCAAGCGCTGGTATCAGCAGCCGATGGTCGGCCGCCTGGTGGGCACCGTCGCCGCGGCCGTGCTTTTGGACGTGATGAGTGGTCCGCAGGGCAGCCGCGAGGACGTGTTCTTCTCGGTGGACAAGACCCTCGGGTCGCTGCGCGTGGTGTGGTGGATCATCGGCGCGGTGGCGCTGTGGGCGATCATGGAGTTCACCAAGCCCCTGTACAACCGCTATCTGGCGGCGAGCGTGGGCCCACTGGACCGCTTCCACACACCGGTGACCGGTCCGGTCAGGGGACTGATCGCGCAGACCCGGGCGACCTCGGCGAATCTGCGCCGTATCGTCTGGGTCCGGATCGGCTTCTCGGCCGTGGTGATCGGCCTGCTGATCCTGTTGCCGAACGTGCTGTCCACCTTCTGGAACCAGGTGCTGGTCAACGAGGTGGCGATCTACGTCCTGCTCGCGATCGGCCTGAACGTGGTGATCGGCTGGGCGGGCCTGCTCGACCTGGGCTTCATCGCGTTCTTCGCGATCGGCGCGTACAGCACGGCGTACTGGACCGGTGCGATGCCGGTGGAACCGCCGTTCACGCTGAACGCGTTCCTGGTGATCCCGGTCGCGGTGGGCACGTGTCTGCTGGCCGGGCTGCTGCTCGGCGCGCCGACGCTGCGGCTGCGCGGTGACTATCTGGCGATCGTGACGCTGGGCTTCCACGAGATCATCTACCTGATCGCCAAGAACGCGGACGGGTTCACCAACGGTCCGCGTGGTGTCCAGGGCATCTCGAACTTCGGGGTGCACGTCGGCCCGATCGACTACGACTGGGAACTGGACCCGGTGCCCTACTGGTACTTGCTGATCGGCATCGCGACGATCCTGATCATCGCGTTCCTGAGGTTGGAGCACTCCCGGGTCGGCCGAGCCTGGACCGCGATCCGTGAGGACGAGGTGGCCGCGTCGGCGACCGGTGTCCCGACGGTGAAGTTCAAGCTGATGGCGTTCGCGATCGGCGCGTCCACGTCCGGCATCGCCGGTGTCGTGTACGCGAGCAAGGCCCGGTTCATCAGCCCGGAGAGCTTCCTGTTGCTGTTCTCGGTGCTGGTGGTGGCCTACGTCATCTTCGGCGGCATGGGTTCGCTGTGGGGTGTCATCATCGGCACGGCGTTCCTCGCCTGGCTGCCGCAGTACATGAAGGACTGGGTCAACCCGAACGACCGATTCATGTACCTGGGCGCGCTGTTGATCATCATGATGATCTACCGCCCGCAGGGCCTGATTCCCTCGGTTCGGCGCAAGCGCGAGTTGAGCATGGCCAAGGCGGGTCTCGGCGACGCGGACGCGATGTCGGAGCCGGCCGGCGGGAGGATGACGTGAGCATCACCACGACGAAGGCGGGCGACCGGCCGCGGGTGGACCCCGAGGACCAGGTCATGCGGGTGCGCGGCGTCACGCTGCGCTTCGGTGGCCTGGTGGGTCTGTCCGACGTGGCGTTGGACCTGCACCGGGGCGAGATCCTCGCGGTGATCGGCCCCAACGGGGCGGGCAAGACCTCGCTGTTCAACTCGTTGACCGGGATGTACGTCCCGCAGGAAGGCAGCATCGTGCTGCGCGACCGGGCGGGTGGCGAGCACTCGCTCAAGGGCCGCAAGCCGCACCTGGTGAACCGGCTCGGGGTGGCCCGCACGTTCCAGAACATTCGCCTGTTCGGCGCGCTCACCGCGCTGGAGAACGTGAAGATCGCGGCGGAGACCCGGCAGAAGGCCGGCCCGGTGTCGATCATGCTGGGCCTGCCGAACGCGCGTCGCGAGGATCGCGAGAGCGACCTTCGGGCGCTGGAGCTGCTGCACTTCGTGGGTCTGGACGGGCTGCTCAACGAGTTGGCCGCGTCGCTGTCCTACGGCCAGCAGCGCAGCCTGGAGATCGCCCGCGCGCTGGCCACCGATCCGCAGGTGCTGCTCCTGGACGAGCCGGCGGCGGGTACCAACCCGACCGAGAAGCTCGACTTGGAGGTGTTGATCCGCCGGATCAACCGCGAGCTGGGCATCAGTGTGCTGTTGATCGAGCACGACATGCGCCTGGTGATGTCGGTCGCGGACCGGGTCACGGTGCTCAACTTCGGCAAGGTGATCGCGTCCGGTTCGCCGGCCGAGGTGCAGCGCAACCCCGATGTCGTCGCGGCCTATCTGGGGGCCGAGATGGCCGCCGAGATGGTCGCGGCCTCGGATGCCGAGGCGGCGAACGGGTCGGACGGTACGGTCCCCGCGCAGCGGGACGGGGAGGAGCAGCGATGAGTGCCGCCGAGTCCAAGGGCGCGGATGCGGTCGGGCTGACCAAGCCGACCGCGAACACCGCGACGACGCCGCGAAAGAAGATGCTGGAACTGGACGATCTGCACGTGTTCTACGGCGCCATCCAGGCGCTGAAGGGCGTGCACATCGAGGTGAACGAGGGCGAGATCGTGGCCCTGCTCGGCGCCAACGGCGCGGGCAAGACCACGACACTGCGCACCATCTCGGGGCTGCTGACACCGCGCGAGGGCGAGGTGCGCTGGCGCGGCGAGCGGATCGACGGGGTGCCCGCCCACCACGTGGTGGGGCTGGGCATCGGGCACTCTCCGGAGGGTCGGCGGGTGTTCCCGGCGATGACCGTCACGGAGAACCTGAACATGGGCGCCTACCGGTTCAAGTCGGTGCCCAAGGCCGAGCTGGATCGGGTGTTCGAACTGTTCCCGCGGCTGGCCGAGCGGCGTGGCCAGCTCGCGGGCACGCTGTCGGGCGGCGAGCAGCAGATGCTGGCGATCGGGCGGGCGTTGATGGGGCAGCCGAAGCTGCTGCTTTTGGACGAGCCGTCGATGGGTCTGGCGCCGCTGATCGTGGCGCAGATCTTCGACATCATCCGGGAGATCAACGAGCAGGGCACCACGGTGCTGCTGGTCGAGCAGAACGCGGCGCAGGCGCTGCGCCTGGCGCACCGCGGCTATGCCCTGGAGACCGGGTCGGTGGTGCTGTCCGGTCCGGCGGATCAGCTGCTGTCGGATCCGAAGGTGCGCGAGGCGTACCTCGGCGAGGGCGCGTAGCGCAGCGCCGTTTTGGGACCGCGCGGCGGAGGGGGTCGGCCCCTTCGCCGCGCGGTCCCGGACGCGGGGCCGGGGTTCAGGCGCGCTTGATCATGCAGCTCAGCCGCGCGGTACAGACCCGCTTGTCGTCCTCGTCGGTGATCACGATCTCGTAGGTTGCCAACGACCGACCCAGATGCACCGGGGTGGCCACACCGGTGACCAGGCCGGACTTGGCCGAGCGGTGGTGGGTGGCGTTGATCTCGATGCCCAGGGCGATCGCGTCCTTGCCGGCGTGCAGCGCGGAGCCCACCGAACCGAGGGTCTCGGCCAGGACGCAGGACGCGCCGCCGTGCAGGAGGCCGTAGGGCTGGATGTTGCCCTTGACCGGCATGGTGGCGACCACCCGCTGGGCGGAGGCCTCGAGGAATTCGATCCCCATGCGGTCTGCCAGCGTCTCCTGGGTGCCGATGTTCATGAACGCCAGGACCTCGTCGAGGCCGGGCTGCGGAGTCTGGTCGGGCATGGGGTACTCCTCCGGAAACATGGTTGTGTCGGCCTGACAGCCTAGGATCGCCGTCGTGGCAGCGACTCAGACCCCCCAGACCTCCGTTCCCGCCGGCTCCCGGCCGCGACTTCTGCTCCTCGACGGGCATTCGTTGGCATACCGGGCGTTCTATGCGCTCAAGGAAGCGTCGATGAGTACCGCGACGGGCCAACCGACCCAGGCGGTCTACGGGTTCACGTCGATGCTGGTGAACGTGCTGCGGGACGAGGCGCCGAGCCATCTTGGTGTGGCATTCGACGTGTCCCGGCAGTCGTTTCGCACCGAGGAGTTCCCGGAGTACAAGGCGAACCGGTCCGAGACTCCGGAGGAGTTCAAGGGCCAGGTCGAGCTGATCATCGAGGAACTGCACGCGATGGGCGTGCCCACCATGCGGGTGGCGGGCTTCGAGGCGGACGACGTGATCGCCACGCTCGCGACCCGGGCCGCGGCCGAGGGCTTCGAGGTGCTGATCCTCACCGGTGACCGGGACGCGTTGCAGTTGGTCACGCCGGACGTCACGGTGCTGTATCCGATGATGGGTGTGAGCAAGCTGCACCGGTTCACCCCGGCGGCGGTCGAGGAGAAGTACGGGCTGACGCCGGCGCAGTATCCCGACTTCGCGGCGCTGCGCGGCGACCCGAGCGACAACCTGCCGGGCATCCCGGGAGTGGGCGAGAAGACGGCCGCGAAGTGGATTCGCGAGTTCGGCTCGTTCGCCGACCTGATGGAGCGCGCGGACGAGGTCAAGGGCAAGGCCGGGCAGAACCTGCGCGATCACCTGGACAACGTGCGGCTGAACCGACGGCTGACCGAGCTGGTGCGCGAGGTCGAGCTGGAGGTGACGCCGGCCGATCTGGAGCGCAAGCCGTTCGACCGGGCGGCGATCGAGGTGGTGCTGGACACCCTGGAGTTCCGCAACGCCAACTTCCGGGATCGGCTGTGGGCGGTGGACCCGGGTCTGGTGCCCGAGGTGATCGAGGCCGAGCCGGGTTTCGAGCTGGACACCACGGTGGTCGAGCCGGGCGGGCTGGCCGCGTGGCTGGAGGAGCACGCGGCGGGTGCGGAGCGTACCGGGCTCGCGGTGGACGGTTCGTGGGGGCGCGGGACGGGCGAGGTCACGGGCGTGGCGTTCGCCGCGGCGGACGGCGCGGCGGCGTTCGTGGACCCGACGGCGATGGACGGGGACGACGACGCGGCGTTGGCGGCCTGGCTGGCGAACCCGCGGCGGACCAAGGCGGTGCACGACGCGAAGGGTCCGATCCTGGCGTTGGCCGCGCACGGCTGGGCGCTGTGGGGAGTGACCAGCGACACCGCGCTGGGCGCGTATCTGGTGTTGCCCGGTCAGCGTTCGTTCGCGCTGGAGACGCTGGTCGAGCGGTTCCTGGGTCGTGAGCTGAAGCTGGACCAGAGTGGTTCCGCGGACGGGCAGCTCGCGCTGGACATGTCCGACCAACAGGACGCCGAGCCGGGTGCGGCGCTGATGCTGGCCGCTCGGGCCGTGGTGGACCTGGCCGCGGCGCTGGACGTCGAACTGGCCGCCAAGGGTGGTCTGGAGCTGCTCCAGGACATGGAGTTGCCGCTGCTGCCGGTGCTCGCGCAGATGGAGCAGTTCGGCATCGCGGCCGACCTGCCCTACCTGGAGGCGCTCCGGGAGCAGTTCGCGGCGGCGGTGAAGCAGGCCACCGACGAGGCGCACGCGGCGGTGGGCCACGAGTTCAACCTGGGTTCGCCCAAGCAGTTGCAGGAGATCCTGTTCAACGAGCTGGGCCTGCCCAAGACCAAGAAGATCAAGACGGGCTTCACCACCGACGCGGACGCGTTGACCTGGCTGGCCGGCCAGACCGACAACGAACTCCCGGTGATCCTGCTGCGCCACCGCGACCAGACCCGGCTGCGCACCACGGTCGAGGGCCTGATCAAGACGGTCGCCGACGACGCGCGCATCCACACCACGTTCAACCAGACCGTGGCGGCCACGGGCCGGTTGTCCTCGCAGGACCCGAACCTGCAGAACATCCCGATCCGGACCGAGGAGGGGCGCCTGATCCGGCGTTCGTTCGTGGTCGGCGCGGGTTTCGAGGGGCTGTTGACCGCCGACTACAGCCAGATCGAGCTGCGGATCATGGCCCACCTTTCCCAGGACACGGCACTGATCGAGGCGTTCACCTCGGGTGAGGACCTGCACTCGACGATGGCCGCGCAGGTCTTCTCGGTGGCTCCGGAGGCTGTCGACCACGCGCTGCGCAGCAAGATCAAGGCGATGTCCTACGGACTGGCGTACGGGCTCTCCGCGTTCGGCCTCTCCCAGCAGCTGGACATCGAACCGGCCGAGGCGCGTGGCCTGATGGAGACCTACTTCGAGCGGTTCGGCGGGGTGCGCGACTACCTGCACAAGGTGGTCGAGGAGGCCCGGCTGACCGGCTACACGGAGACCGTGTTCGGCCGCCGGCGTTACCTGCCGGACCTGACCAGCGACAACCGGCAGCGCCGCGAGATGGCCGAGCGGATGGCGCTGAACGCGCCGATCCAGGGTTCGGCGGCGGACATCGTCAAGGTCGCGATGCTCGCGGTGGACCGAACCATGCGGGAGGAGAAGCTGGCCTCGCGGATACTGCTCCAGGTCCACGACGAACTGGTCCTGGAGGTGGCGCCGGGCGAGCGGGAGCAGTTGGAGGCGCTGGTGCGTCGGGAGATGGCCGGCGCGTATCCGCTGCGCGCCCCGCTGGACGTCTCGGTCGGTTTCGGGCCGAACTGGGAGGACGCGGGTCACTGATCGTGAACCGGTGCGCCGTGGGGGTGGAGAGCCGGCCGCAGCCGGCATAGGTTCGCACGGGTCACCGGTGTACGAGTCATCCGGTGCAGAGTCGAACTTGCGCACAGAGGGGGGAGCTTCGTGGAAGAGGCCGAGTCGAGGCCCGATCCGCAGAAGCCGGGCAAGCCGGACGAGGTCGCGGTCGATGCGGCGGTGGAGTCGATATCCGCCGCCGCTCCCGCGCCGAAGCCCGAGCCCGAGGCGCCGCCGATATCCGGCGCGCCGAACGCACCGGACAAGCGCAGACGGATCCTGAATCCGTGGCTGGGCAGCGCGGCGGCGATCCTGGTGGTGCTGGCCTGCGGTGCGGCGGTGCAGTCCCCGTTCACCATGGTCACCGCGCACCGAGTGCCCACGTCCGACCTGCCGCGGCTGTCCGATCCGGCGCCGGCCGACGGCACCTCGGCGAACGGCGGCGGGCCGAGCCACTTCGAGCTGCCGCCGCCGGTGCTGCCGGCCGCGTTGCCGGGCGCGCCGACCACGTCCGCGCCCGCCACCGCTCCCGGCACACCGACCTCCTCGGCGGGCACGCGGGGCACCACCGCGACCGGCACCGGCGGCATACCGCAGACGGTGCTGCTGGCCTATCAGCAGGCCGCCTCCAACCTGGCCCGGATGGACCCGGGCTGCAAGCTGCCGTGGACGCTGCTCGCGGGCATCGGCCGGGTCGAGTCGGAACACGCGTACGGCGGCAACGTGACCGTGGACGGCACGGCGGTCACCCCGATCCTGGGCCCGCGCCTGGACGGCGGTCCGTGGGCCCGGATCCCCGACACCGACGGCGGTCGCTACGACTTCGACACCCAGTTCGACCGTGCGGTGGGTCCGATGCAGTTCATCCCGTCCACGTGGAAGAACTGGGGCATGGACGGCAACCGGGACGGCCAGATCAACCCGCAGAACATCTTCGACGCGACGTTGACCGCGGGCCGGTACCTGTGTGCGGGCAACCGGGATCTGTCCACCGGCGCGGGGCTGAACGCGGCGATTTTGTCCTACAACAATTCCAGCGAGTACGTACGCAACGTGATGTCCTGGATGACGTACTACGCGACCGGCGCGCGGTCCGTCCCGGACGCGCGGCAGCCGACGGCCAAGCAGACCCCGACGCCCCGGCAGACCACCACCAAGCCGACGTCGAGCAAGTCGGCGAGCCCGGCCGGCAGCCCCACCACGAGCCGTACCGCGAGCGCGTCCGGCTCGGTGTCGCCGTCCGCGTC
Organism: Embleya sp. NPDC005575; assembly: GCF_040605455.1. Classification (NCBI taxonomy): domain Bacteria; kingdom Bacillati; phylum Actinomycetota; class Actinomycetes; order Kitasatosporales; family Streptomycetaceae; genus Embleya; species Embleya sp. NPDC005575. Next base: position 28,134 of record NZ_JBEXCV010000076.1, read on the forward strand.
GAACCGGGCCTCGGACACGGGGGAGTCGACCGAGGCGTCGACCACGACGGAAACGGCTTCCGCACGGTGACCCCGAGCCGGTAGCCGGGATCCGCAGCCAGGACCCGGCAATCGCAATCCGCCGCGCAAAGAACGGGAACCTGTTCTCGTTTCTTGCTACCGTGCCCCATCGTCGGCCGTCGGGACGACGGCCGAGGCAGCAGCAGGAAGGTGGGACCGCCACATGCGTTCCTTCGCAGCCGTCGTGGTCGGGGTGCTCCTGGCCGTGGGAGCCGCGTTCGTGCTGAACGCGTGTGCGATCGGCGATCCCGCGCCGGTGCACAAGCCGCTCCAGGTCACCAGCCCGCCCGCGCGGCCCTAGCGGTGTCCCGAGCGGCGGCGCGAATCCGTACCCGGTTTTATCGTCAAGGGGTCCACCTCGATGCGTCGTAAGTCCGGTCTGATCCTGCTGGCCGCCGCAGTGTTCTGTGTGGCCATGGCGCCGCTGCTGCGCGAGTTCGTCTTTCCGAAGCTGGTCGCCAAGGCGCTGGCCGGCGAGGACGCCTACCGGGTCGTGGTGCTGGACGCGAACAACGCCACCCTCCTGGGCGCGCCCGAGGGACCGGGCAGGGCAAAGGTCACCGTGATCCAGACGATCCGACCGGATGCCAAGGCGGCCAAGGACGGCACCGTGGTCTGGGACCTGAACCTGGCCGTCCTGGACAGCACCGGCAAGGTGGTCACCCAACTCCCCGAGCGCTACGCGTTCGAGGCGGCCGGCCAGATCCCCCGGAACTGCTGCGGCGAGTCGGTCGACGGCGCCCCCGCCGCGCATACCGGCCTCGCCTACAAGTGGCCGTTCTTCACCGGCAAGCGCGACTACAACTACTACGACTCGCAGGCGCACAGCGCGAACGTGATCTCGTACAAGGGCACCGAGAAGCGCAGTGGGCTGGAGACCTACCGCTTCGAGCAGGAGGTGCCGTGGATGAAGATCCCGATGCCCAAGCAGCTCCCGGGCGGCCTGGACCCGGTCGCGATCGAGAAGGAGGGCATGCAGCTCTGGTACACCGCGACCCGCAAGATGTGGGTCGAGCCGGTCACCGGCATCCCGGTGTACATGGAGGAGACCCGCAAGGAGGAACTACGCACCTCCCCACCGGCCGACGACCCCAACGCCAAGCCGGTGGTCACCAAAGTCTTCGAGGGCACCTTCACCCCCCGCCCGGCCTGGTCGCAGAAGCTGATCGCCGACGCCAAGGACCGCAGCGAAAAACTCCGCACGATCCACGACACCATCCCGCTCGCCCTGCTGGTGGTCGGCGTCGTCCTCTTCCTGACAGCGATAGCCCTCCAATTCCTCGCCGACCACAAATCCCGCCCCCGCCCCACCCCCGCAGGCGCAGCCGCCTCCGAGGCCACCCCACAGCGCGTCAGCGCTTGCGACCCGGCCCCAACCAAGTAATCGACGCAGGCGAAGCCGCAAGCTTTGACTTCGTGCCCCGGAGCGAAGCGCGGGGATACGAAGTCACGAGCGAGGGGCCGCTTCTTTGCGGAGGAGCGAAGCGGGGGAGCAAGAAATTGGTGCCTCGCGAGCCGGCGACAAAGTCGTCCGACAAGCAGCTCACCCCTTGTCGCACACAAAGATCGCCGTCCCCGGCAACAACCGGCCGCGCAGCGGGCTCCAGCCGCCCCAGACCGAGTCCAGGCCCTCCGGCCACTCCGGCTCCACGAGGTCGGTGAGCCGGAATCCCGCACCGACCACCTCGCGCACCCGGTCCCCGAGCGTGCGGTGCTGCTCGACGTAGGTCGCCCGCCCGGTGTGGTCCTGCTCCACATACGGCGTCGTGTCGAAATACGAGGTCACCGCGGTCAGCCCCTCGGGCCCGGGCTCGTCGGGGAAGGCCCAGCGCACCGGGTGGGTGATCGAGAAGACCCAGCGCCCGCCCGGCCGCAACACCCGGAACACCTCGCGCATTATGCCCGCGCCGTCCGGGCTGAACGGCAGCGCGCCGTACGCGGAGAACGCGAGGTCGAAACTCGCGTCGGCGAACGGCAGCCGCGCCGCGTCGGCCTGCACCACCGGCACCCGGGTGCCGTGCTCGACGTCCAGTCGGCGCGAGTGCTGGAGCTGACGCAGCGACAGGTCCAGCGCGATCGGGAAGGCGCCGCGCGCGAGCAGCCGGCGCGAACACTGCGCCGCACCCGCGCCGACCTCCAGGACGGTGCGCCCCTCGACCGGGCCGAGCAGCCCGACGCGGTCCTCGTCCAGCCCCTCCGGGCACCATGTGAAGCGCGCGTCGCCGAGGAACTCGCCGTGCTCGACCTGGTACTCGTCGGCGTTGGCGTCCCACCACTGCCGGCCGGCCCGCACGCTCTCGACCAGGCCCACCTTGCGCCGCACCGCGTCGTCGCCGTCGTCGAGCTCGTCCGGGTCGACGTACCGCGCCGCGAGGGACGTGTGCGGGTCGTGGGAAATGGGGCGGTTCACAGGGCTCCAGACACTGCGGGCGGGCACGGACGCGCGTAGGGTACTCCCTTCGGGGCGTCCCGGTTGACCCCATGCATCCCGTGCGCGTTGACCGCACCCGGTCGGCCCCGTATGCTGCAAGTTGCGCCGCGGGCCTGCGTGAACTCAGACGGAGCAGGTCGCGCTCACCTTTGTCGATCCCACGCCATCCTCTTGCATGGTCGCGGGCGTCGGGGGCGAAACCGGGTCCACAAGCGTGTTTGAAAACCGACTTCTGTCCGTACCCGGAGCCCTTACCCACATGACGAGCAGCACCGAGGCCACGCCCAGCACCACCCCGCAGGTGGCGGTCAACGACATCGGCTCCGAGGAAGACTTCCTCGCAGCGATCGATGAGACGATCAAGTACTTCAACGACGGCGACATCGTGGATGGCGTGATCGTCAAGGTCGACCGGGACGAGGTCCTGCTCGACATCGGTTACAAGACCGAAGGCGTCATCCCGTCCCGCGAGCTTTCCATCAAGCACGACGTGGACCCCCACGAGGTCGTCACCGTCGGTGACCACATCGAGGCCTTGGTTCTCCAGAAGGAGGACAAGGAAGGCCGTCTGATCCTCTCGAAGAAGCGGGCTCAGTACGAGCGCGCTTGGGGCACGATCGAGAAGATCAAGGAAGAAGACGGCATCGTCACCGGTACCGTCATCGAGGTCGTCAAGGGTGGTCTCATCCTGGACATCGGCCTCCGCGGCTTCCTCCCGGCCTCGCTGGTCGAGATGCGTCGTGTGCGTGACCTCCAGCCGTACGTGGGCAAGGAGCTCGAAGCCAAGATCATCGAGCTGGACAAGAACCGCAACAACGTGGTCCTGTCCCGCCGTGCCTGGCTCGAGCAGACCCAGTCCGAGGTGCGTCAGACCTTCCTCACGACCCTGCAGAAGGGTCAGGTCCGCACGGGCGTCGTGTCCTCGATCGTCAACTTCGGTGCGTTCGTGGACCTCGGCGGCGTCGACGGTCTCGTGCACGTCTCCGAGCTGTCCTGGAAGCACATCGACCACCCGTCCGAGGTTGTCGAGGTCGGCCAGGAAGTCACCGTCGAGGTCCTCGACGTGGACATGGACCGCGAGCGCGTCTCCCTGTCGCTGAAGGCGACCCAGGAAGACCCGTGGCAGCAGTTCGCCCGGACGCACCAGATCGGTCAGGTCGTCCCCGGCAAGGTCACCAAGCTCGTTCCGTTCGGTGCGTTCGTCCGCGTGGACGAGGGCATCGAGGGCCTGGTGCACATCTCCGAGCTGGCCGAGCGCCACGTGGAGATCCCGGAGCAGGTCGTCCAGGTCGGCGACGAGATCTTCGTCAAGGTCATCGACATCGACCTCGAGCGTCGCCGCATCAGCCTCTCGCTGAAGCAGGCCAACGAGGCGTTCGGCGCGGACCCGGCCACGGCCGAGTTCGACCCGACCCTCTACGGCATGGCCGCGACCTACGACGACGCGGGCAACTACATCTACCCGGACGGCTTCGACCCGGAGACCAACGACTGGCTCGAGGGCTTCGACAAGCAGCGCGAGGAGTGGGAGAAGCAGTACGCCGACGCCCAGGCGCGCTTCGAGTCGCACCAGCAGCAGGTCGTCAAGGCTCGCGAGGCCGAGGCGGAGGCCGTGGCCGGCGAAGCCGCGGGCGCGTACTCCTCGGGCGGTGACGACGAGGTCGAGGCCGACACCACCGGTGGCGCCTTGGCCTCCGACGAGGCGCTCGCCGCGCTTCGCGAGAAGCTGGCCGGCGGCCAGAGCTGACCTCGGTCGGTTGACGCCGCACGCGGTGTCGAGCTGATCCGCCGGTAGCGATGGCGGCGGATGGAAAGGCCCCACTTCCCTTCGGGGAGGTGGGGCCTTTCGGCTTTTCCGGTGCGAGCGCGCGAACGGGACTAGGGTCGGGGGCGGCCACACGGCAGCCGGGGGAGGGTGCGGGGGTGTACGTCTCGTCCGGACGTCCGGAATCGGCGACCGAGGCGGCGATCGAGCGGCCCGCGTCGGGGGTCGGTGCGATGGTCACCGGCAACGTGATCGCGCTGGGCATGGTCAGCCTGGTCACCGACGTCTCCTCCGAGATGGTCACCGCGGTGATGCCGCTCTACCTGGTCACCGGCCTGGGCCTGACCATGCTCCAGTTCGGCTTCCTGGACGGCCTGTACTCCGGCGTCACGGTCTTCCTGCGGCTGGTCGGCGGGCACCTCGCCGACCGGTTCGCCGCGCGCAAACAGGTCGCAGCGGTCGGCTACGGGATGTCGGCGGTCGCCAAGCTCGGACTGCCGATGGTCGGTGCCTCGGTGCCGGGGATCGGCGCTGTGCTGGCGGTCGACCGGGCGGGCAAGGGGCTGCGCACCGCGCCTCGGGACGCGCTCATCTCGCTGTCCGGCAGCCCGCAGGCGCAGGGGCGGGCGTTCGGCGTGCATCGTGCGCTGGACACCGTCGGGGCGTTCACCGGGCCGCTTGTGGCATTCGCCATCCTGGTCGCGGTGGGCACCGCCTACGACGCGGTGTTCGTGGTGAGCTTCTGCGTCGGTCTGGTCGGTGTCGCGATGCTGGTGCTGTTCGTGCGCGACCACCGCGACCCGATCGAGCACAAGCCCGGATGGCGGGACGGGCTGCGGCTGTTGCGGGATCGGCCCTATCGCCGGCTGTGTGCGGTCGCGGCCGTGCTCGGCCTGGTCACGGTCAGCGACGCGTTCGTCTACCTGATGCTCCAGCACCGGCTGGAGATTCGGCCGCACTGGTTCCCGCTGCTCCCGCTGGGCACCGCCGGGGTCTATCTGGTGCTCGCGCTGCCGCTGGGCCGGCTCGCCGACCGGGTGGGGCGGCGGCGGGTGTTCCTGGCCGGGCACGGCGTGCTGCTCGCCGCGTACCTGCTGCTCGGCGGTCCGCTCGGCGGCGTCGGGTTGCTGATCTCGGTGCTCGCGCTGCACGGGGTGTTCTACGCGGCCACCGACGGCGTGCTCTCGGCGGCGGTGGGTGCGCGGTTGCCCCCGTCGGGCCGGGCGGGTGGACTCGCGGTGGTGCAGACCGGGCAGGCTGCGGGTCGGTTCGCGTCCTCGATGATCTTCGGCGCGCTGTGGACGGCCTCGGGACCGGCCGGTGCGATCCGGGTCCTGGCCGGTGCGCTCGCGGTGGCCCTGCTCGGCTCGGCGCTCGCCTTGGCGGGCGGCGGGTGCGGGCGCAACGCCGGGGAAAAGGTGTGCGATGTCCGTTGACGCACCGGTGAAACCGGCCCTGACCAAGGGGCGGATTCTGGTCTTCGCGCTGATCCTGGTGCTGCTCGCGGGGATCGCCATCGGATACACGGTGTACGCGGTCGACCGCGAGGACGAGCGGCTGCACGGCGGTTCCGGCACCGCGCCGGGCGGGCCGCCGTTGACCCTGACCGGGGCGCCGCGACTGCTGTTCCGCAGCACCGAGTCGGGCCCGGGATACGGCCGGCTGGCCACCGTCGCGGCCGGTGATCCCAGTGGGCCGCGCACGGTGGGCGAGCGCTCGTGCGATCGGGTCTACGCGGCCGGCGGCACCGCGGTGTGCCTGGCCACCGAGGGCGGGATCACCAGGACCAACGTGGCGCTGGTCCTGGACGCGAATCTGCGCCAGGTGCGCCGGGTCGAATTGGCGGGCACGCCCAATCGGGCGCGCGTGTCGGCGTCGGGTCGAATGGCCTCGTGGACGGTGTTCGTCTACGGCGACTCGTACGCGTCGATGACGTTCTCCACGCGAACGTCGATCCTGGACACGCACACGGGTGCCATGGTGACGGACCTGGAGGACTTCACCACCACCCGGGACGGCAAGGAACTCAAGTCGCCCGATCGCAACTTCTGGGGCGTCACCTTCACCGCCGACGACAACACGTTCTACGCCACGCTGTCCACCAACAGCTCCGGCCGCACGTATCTGGTCCGCGGCGATCTGCGGGCCCACACCATGACGGTGCTGCGCGAGAACGTCGAGTGTCCGTCGTTGTCCCCGGACGGCACCCGCCTGGTGTTCAAGAAGAAGGTCTCGCAGAGCACCCGCAACCCGTGGCGCCTGCACGTGCTCGACCTGGCGACGATGCGCGAGACCCCGCTCGCGGAGACCCGCAGTGTGGACGACCAGGCGATCTGGTTGGACGAGGGCACGGTCGGCTACGGACTGCCGACCGGGTCGGGCGCGGCCACCGATGTGTGGTCGGTGCCGGCCGACGGGAGCGGCGCGCCGGTGCGCATCGTGGCGGGCGGGTTCTCCCCGGTGCCGCTGCGTTGACCGATCGGTTGGCTGCGCTTGCGCGTCGGACCGGCATCGCGCAGGCTGCGGGACTGCCACAGTTCCGTCACGAAAGCCGGACGGTCTGCCGGTGCCGTCACTCCTTTGGCAGGGTCTGACCTGCGTCCCCCACGGGCACCGTGGAGCACGATCGCCGTGGGCTCTCGCTCGACGCTCATCGGACCGATCCGGCTCGGTGAAGGGCCCCGGTCCGGTTCGCGTACTCTGACTGACTGGTGTCGTGCGCCGAGTTCGTATGGAAGTGGCCCGTGTGGCGGTCGGGAAGACCGCCGGACATGTCGGCCCCCGGGCTCCGGAGCAGGACGCCCATTCGACGTGAGTAGGAATGAGGATATCGATGGCCTTTGGTGGAGCGTTCGCCACCGGGCAGGTAGTCAAGACGGTCGGGGCGTCCGATGTCGCCCTGTACCGCGGCGTGCGTGGGCGTACCGGACATCCGGCCGTCCAGCGCACGAGCAAGGCCTTGTCCTTCGCCGGTGAGCACGCGGGTGTGTGGCTCGCGGCGGGCCTGGTCGGTGCCGCCGTGGATCGGGGGCGTCGGCCCGAGTGGCTGCGCGCCACCGCCACCGTCGCCGGCGCGCACGTCGCGAGCATGGTGGTCAAGCGCGTCGTGCGCCGTCCCCGACCGGCCATAGCGGGTCTGGAACCGACGGTGCGCACGGCCGGTCGGCACAGTTTCCCGTCCTCGCACTCGGTGTCCTCCGCCGCCGCCGCCGTGGCGTTCCACGGCCTGTTGCCCACCGCGGTCACCGGTACCGCCGCCGCCGCGACATGTTTCTCGCGGCTCGTGGTGGGCGTCCACTATCCGTCCGACGTGGCCGCCGGCGCGACCATGGGTCTCGCCGCCGGCGGCTTGGGTCGAGCCTGGGCCCGTCGCGCACAGCGTTCGAAGGGGTTCTGAAGTCTTGAGTACATCCGAAATCGAATCGGCACCGGAGGCGACCGAGGCGCTGTTCCCGGCCTCGGCCGGCGGCGCCACCACGGTTGCCGCACCGCCGCGTCGTCCCCGCGGTGGGCTCCCGGGCGGCCTGTTGAAGCTGGCCCGGCCCAAGCAGTGGGTCAAGAACGTGCTCGTGTTCGCCGCGCCGCTCGCGGCCGGGCGGCTGGACGAGGGCTACGTGCTGCGGCACAGCGCCATCATGTTCGTGCTGTTCTGCCTGGCCGCCTCGGCGATCTATTACATCAACGACGCGTTCGACGTCGAGTCCGACCGCGAGCACCCCACCAAGCGCAACCGTCCGATCGCCTCCGGCGCGGTACCGGTCAAGCTCGCGTGGGTGCTGGGGCCGATCCTGGGGATCGCCGCGGTCGTGCTCGGGGTGCTGCTGTGCAACCCCGGGACCGCGCTCGTGCTGGGCCTGTACGTCGTGTTGAACGTGGCGTACTGCTTCTCGTTCAAGCACGTGGTGGTGCTCGACCTGGCCATGGTCGCCTCCGGCTTCCTGTTCCGGGCGATGGCCGGCGGTACCGCGTCCGAGCTGCCGCTGTCGCGTTGGTTCCTGCTGACGGCGGGCTTCGGGTCGTTGTTCATGGTGGCCGGAAAGCGCTACTCGGAGATGGTCCTGATGGGCGAGGAGGCGGCCAAGACGCGCGCCTCGCTGGCCAATTACTCGATCACCTACCTGCGCTTCGTATGGCAGATGGCGGTCTCCGTGACGCTGCTCACCTACTCCCTGTGGGCGTTCCAGATTCCCGAGGGCGATTCCACGCTCGCCTGGCACCAGTTGTCGCTGATCCCGTTCGGCTTCGCGTTCCTGCGCTACGCCGTCTATGTGGACGGCGGAACCGCAGGGTCCCCCGAGGACGTTCTTCTCAGAGACAAGGTGCTCGTCGGCCTTGGTTTCCTTTGGCTTCTCACGTTCGTTCTGGGAGTTTTCCATGTCTGACGGCCCGTCGGCCGACGCACGACCAACCGCTCGGCGGGTAAGCCTGAACGGTTGGGGACGCACCGCCCCCTCCTTTGCCGACGTCTTGCGCCCCACGACCCGCGACCAGGTCGCGACCGCCCTGGGACAACGCACCTCGCGCGGTGTGATCGCCCGCGGTCTGGGCCGCTCGTACGGCGACCCCGCCCAGAACGCCGGCGGCACGGTCCTGGACATGACCGGCCTCGACCGGATCCTCGCGGTGGACCTGGAACGCGGCCTGGTCACCTGCGAGGCCGGGGTGAGCCTGGACCGGCTGATCGAACTGTTCGTCCCGTTCGGCTTCTTCGTGCCGGTGACCCCGGGGACCCGGCAGGTCACCGTGGGCGGCGCGATCGGCGCCGACGTGCACGGGAAGAACCACCACGCGGACGGCAGCTTCTGCAACCACGTGTTGTCCATCGACATGCTGATGGCGGACGGCACCGAGCGCACGATCACCCCCGAGGGCGACCCGGAGCTGTTCTGGGCCACCGCCGGCGGCATGGGCCTGACCGGCCTGATCCTGTCCGCGACCATCCGGATGACGCCCATCGAGACCTCGCTCGCGTCGGTGGACACCGACCGGACGAAGAACCTCGACGAGGCCATGGCGCTGATGGCCGAGACGGACGAGAAGTACACCTACACCGTCGCGTGGCTGGACTGCCTGGCCAAGGGCCCCAACCTCGGCCGCTGTGTGCTCACCTGCGGTGAGTTCGCCGCGCTCGACGACCTGCCCGCGAAGAAGCGCCGGGACCCGCTGCGCTTTCGCACCGGTTCGCTGCTGACCATCCCGGACCTGGTGCCGGGCCGGCTGCCGAACAAGCTCACCATGGGCTTGTTCAACGAGCTGTGGTACCGCAAGGCGCCCAAGCACAAGGTCGGCCAACTACAGTCGATCACCGGGTTCTTCCACCCGCTGGACCTGGTCCAGGAATGGAACCGGGTCTACGGGCGGACCGGCTTCCTCCAGTACCAGTTCGTGGTGCCGTTCGGGCGTGAGGACGGGCTGGTCAAGGCGGTCGAGACGATCAGCGCGCACGGCGCGCCCTCCTCGCTCACGGTGCTCAAGCGGTTCGGTCCGGGCAACGAGGGCTTCCTGTCCTTCCCCAAGCCGGGGTGGACGCTGACCCTCGACTTCCCGACCAACACGCCCGGACTGGCGCGGCTGCTCAAGCAGCTCGACGAGATCGTGCTGACCAACGAGGGTCGGTTCTACCTCGCCAAGGACTCGCGGATGGACCCGGCCGATCTGGCCCGGATGTACCCGCGGCTGGAGCGGTTCCGCGAGGTGCGGGCCAAGGTCGACCCGGACGGGATCTTCGTCTCCGATCAGGCCCGCCGACTCGGGCTCTGACCCACCCCTCTTCCGTCTTCTCGTGAACCACTTGTGAAGGACACACCGTGAAAGACGCCCTGGGCGCACCGCAGTCCCTGCTCGTTCTCGGCGGCACCTCCGAGATCGCGCTGACCACGGCTCGCGCGATGGTCGCCGAGCGGGTTCGGCGGGTCGTGCTCGCCGGCCGCCCCTCCGCCGCGCTGGACACGGCCGCCGAGGAGCTGCGCGGCCTCGGCGCGACGGTCGAGGTGGTCGGCTTCGACGCGGCCGAGACCGACGACCACGAGAAGACCATCGACGAGGTCTTCGCCGCCGGCGACATCGACGTCGTGCTGCTCGCCTTCGGCGTGCTGGGCGACCAGGACGCGGACGAGAAGTCCCCGGCCGCCGCCGCGCGCGTCGCGCAGGTCAACTACGTGGGCGGCGTCTCGGCCGGGCTGGCGGCGGCCAACGCGCTGTCCCGGCAGGGCCACGGCGCGCTCGCGGTGATCTCGTCGGTGGCCGGCGAGCGGGCCCGCAAGTCGAACTTCATCTACGGTTCGACCAAGGCCGGCCTGGACGCGTTCGCCCAAGGGCTGGGCGACAAGCTGCACGGCACCGGCGTGCACGTGATGGTGGTGCGGCCGGGCTTCGTCAAGACCAAGATGACCGAGGGCCTGCCGGACGCGCCGCTGGCCACCACGCCGCAGGTGGTCGCCGAGGCGATCGTCAAGGGCCTGCGCCGCAAGTCGTCCGTGGTCTGGGTGCCGGGCCAGTTCCGCTTCGTGATGTCCGCGCTGCGGCACGTCCCGCGGCCGATCTTCCGCAAGCTGAACATCTGACCCGCGGTCCGTCGTCGCGACAGAGCCCGTCCCGGTGTGCTCGGGGCGGGCTCTCGTGTGTTCGGGAGCGGGGCCCTTCTACCCTGGGGACGCCTGGCCTACCGTGGCCCGGTTCTGGTCCACCCGAAGACGTACGAGGGGCGCGGCATGGGCAGCAGGGGCAACGTCGGGCTCACCGGTGGGATCGGCGCGGGCAAGAGCGAGGTGGCGCGGCGGCTCGCCGAGCTGGGCGCGGTGGTGATCGACTCGGACCGGATCGCCCGCGAGGTGGTGGCGCCGGGCACGCCGGGGCTGGCGGCGGTGGTGGCGGAGTTCGGCGAAGGGGTGCTGCTGCCGGACGGCTCGCTCGACCGCCCGGGCCTGGGCCGGATCGTCTTCGGGTCGCCGGAGCGGTTGGCCGCGCTCAACGCGATCGTGCACCCCCTGGTGGGGGCACGCGCCGCGGAGCTGACGGCGGCGGCAGGCGAGGACGCGGTGCTGGTCAACGATGTGCCGCTGTTGGCCGAGAACGACCTGGCGAAGCTGTACGACCTGGTCGTGGTCGTGGACGCCGCTCCCGAGACCCAGCTCGACCGGCTGGTTCGGCTGCGGGGCATGCCGGAGGCCGATGCGATTGCCCGCATGGGTGCGCAGGCGTCTCGGGCGGAGCGGTTGGCCGTCGCGGATGTGGTGATCGACAACGATGGGCCGCTCTCGGCGTTGGAGCCGCAAGTGCTGGCGCTGTGGGAGCGGCTGACGGGCGACTGAGGCTGCGGTTGCGTTGCCACTTGACTCGGTTGGTGGACCCACCTGCTCCACCCGTTGCGTTCGGTGCGGAGGCTGCGGATTCTCAGGCTGCGGGGCAGCGCGATCGGGCCCCGCGGCCTTGCGACGTCGCTGCGCTCGACCGGCTGCCGGTCGCCCACCGGCGCCGCCGACCATCGGGCCGCTGCGACTTTGGCGGCGGCCCGGCGGGTCGGCGCCCACGACTTGATCGTCGACCGGTGATCGACGAGCCTGCGAGGAGAGCGGCCGCAGGCCGCCGGCACGTTACATCTGGCCGGCCCGGACGTGCGGGTACGGGCGGGCGACGTGACCGACGCGGATGCGGTGGCCCAACTCGCGGCGGGGCACGACGCGGCGATCGCG
>NZ_JBEXCV010000077.1:0-39782 GCF_040605455.1 Embleya sp. NPDC005575
CCGGCGTCCACGATCGCGGCGCCGGCGGTCCACAACGCGTCGGCGGCGGCGCGTTCGGCCGCGGTGGGTTCGGCGGGCTCGGTGGGTTCGGCGGTTCGGGCCGGTTCGGTGGCCGTGGTGGGGTCGGGGGTGTCGGTGGAGGTGCCCGGAGCGTCGGGGGCGTCGGAGGTGTCCGCTGTGGGTGCGCTGTCGGCGACCGGGGCCGAGGCGGCGGCCGCGGCGCGGTGTACGCAGGCCGGTGCGAGCAGGCACGAGCAGTGCAGATCCTCGGCGCGGGTGACCGATCCGGTGGGGATGGACAGGGTCAGTTCGGCATCCTCGCCGACGGTGATCCGCACGGTGTCCCCGTCGCGTGCGATCGGGCACGCGGCGAGTTTGTCGATCGCCGCGTCCAGGCGTTTGCGCAGCCGCGGGGTGAGTGCCTCGATGATGTCGGCGGTGACGTCCGGCGCGACGGGTGGCAGACCCTGCGTGCTCATCGGACCTTCTCTCCGACCCAGCGGGCCAGTTCGGTGGGGCTCAGGGCGGCGACCGGCATGCCGGCGGCGACGAGGCTGCCGGCCACGGCGGCGGAGTAGCGCGGGCGGCCCGCGTCGTCCAGGCTCGCGCAGCCAAGGATGTGACAGCCGGAGGAGGCCAGGGTGCGCACCTCGCCGAGCAGGCCACCCAGGGGGTAGCCCTCCTCGAAGTCGCTGATCACGGTGATCAGCGTGCGCGAGGGCACGGTGACCAGTTCGCGGGCGGCACGCAGCCCGGCGGCGATGTGCGTACCACCGCCGACCTTGACCTCCAAAAGCAGGCCGAGCGGGTCGTGCACGTGCTCGGTGAGGTCGATCACCTCGGTGGAGAAGGCCAGGAAGTGGGTGCTCAGCGACGGAACTCCGGCCAGGATCGATGCGGTGAGCGCGGACCAGATGGTCGACGCCTCCATCGAGCCGGACACGTCCACGACCAGGATCAGCCGCCAGTCGTTGCTGCGGCTCGACCGGGTGCGGAAGATCGGCCGCTCCGGGACCACGACCACGGTGCCGTTCGCCGTGCGGCGGGCGGTGGTGAGGTTGGCGCGCAGGGTGCGTGGCAGGTCGAGCGCGCCGCCGGGGCGGCGGGTGGGGCGCGGGGTGGTGATGCCGGTGAGCGCGGGCCGCAGCCGGGTGGCGAGTTCACGGGTGAGTTCGGCGACGATCCGGGCGATCAGCGGGCGCAGCAGCGCGAGTTTGGCCTCGGGGAGGCCGCCGGCGTGGGCCAACACGGTCTTGAGCAGGTCCACGGAGGGACGGGCCGCGGCCGGGTCGAGGTGGGTGAGGACGTCGGTACGGCCGGCTGCCGCAGCCGCGGCCAGGACCTCCTCGCGGATGTCGGAGCCGAAGAGGGCGATCAGTTCCTCGGACCATTCCCGGACGCCGGGGTAAGGGGCCTCCCGGCCGCCGCCGGCGCCGCCGCCGAGGTCGCTGCGGGAGCCTTCGCCTCGGCCGGTGCCGTAGAGCTCGTCGAGCGCGGTGGCCATTTTGCCGGCGTTGCCCTGGAGGCGGTCCGAGCGGCGGCCGAGGATCAGCTTCCAGCGGAGGGCGCCTGGAAGGTCGTGGGTGGGGAGCGGGGCTGCGGTTGGGGTTTGGTCGGCTGGGATTTGTGCGGGGTCCGCAGGCTGCGGGATTACGGCGTCGGGCGAGCCGATGAGGCCTCGCGGCCCGCCGAGGGGAGCGGTTTCCGGGGCGTGCGCGATCTCCGGGGCAGGTTCGGCTTCCGGGTCGGGCGCGGTATTGGTGCCGGGGGTGACGGCGGCGGGGTTGGGCGCGGGTAGTAGGCCGCGGTGGGTCAGGGCTTCTCGGGCGGTCAGGTCGGCGGTGGTCCAGCGGGCCAGGTCGATCGGGTCGGCGTCGGTGTCCACCCGGTCGCCCAGGTGGTCGGCGACCGCGTCGAGCACCCGGTCGCGGGCTGCGGGGCTGAGGGTGTCGAAGCCGCCGCGCAGGGCCGGCAGCCGGTCCAGGAACGGGCGGTCGGCGAGGGTGTCGACGCGGTTCAGGAGTGCCGCCAGGACCGGGCCGCCGATCTGCAGGAGCGGGCCGGCCGCGGTGAGCAGTCCGGTGAACCGGCGGGTCAGGTCGGCCCGGGCGGCCGGGGTGGTCGCGGTGTCGATCCACGAGCCGATCCGGTCGCCGAGGCCGGCCGCGTCCTCGTGGCCGAGCAGGACCCGGACCGCACCGGCTGCGGCGGACATCAGCGGCGAGCCGTCGGCGGCCAGCCGGGCCAGCCCCGAGCTCAGCCGGATCCCGCCGAACGTGTCGGCGCGCTCGGCCAGATCGGCCAAGGCCCGGGCATCGGCCGGGTCGTCGGATCCGGTCAGGCCGTCGAGGTGGCGGACGGCGGCGGTGAGCAGGGTCTGGGTGACGTCCTCGCCGACGCCGGGAGACGTGGCCGACTTCGGGTCGGGAGCGGCCGGGTCGGGCGCGGGCGACTCGGGGGCAACCACACCGGCGCCGGGAGACGTGGCCGACTTCGGGTCGGGAGCGGCCACGGCGGTGCCGGCGGGCGTGGCCGATTTCGGGTCGGAGGCGACCGGGTCGGGGGCGGACGCCTCGGGGGTCGCCGGGGCAGGGGTCCCCGGGGCAGGGGTCGTCTGGGGGGCGACGCCCAGGTGGCCTGCGCGGATGCGGTCGGTCAGGGTCAGGGCGGTGAGCAGGTTCGGGAGGGTGGCGATGGTCGGCAACGTGGTGCCGGTCTCACTCAGCCGGGTGGCGGTGAGCTCGGTCAGCCCGCATGCGGCGGCGCGTTCCAGGCCGGTGAGGATCTGTTCCGCGGTGGGGCCGCCCTCGTCGAGTTCGGCTCGGTGCTGCGCGCGCAGGGTGCCTTCGGCGGCCTGTTCCGGGGTCACGCCCCGGATGCCGGCCGCATCCAGCAGGGCCGCCGCGGACGGGGTCCAGCGCACCCGCCAGCGGGTGGTGACCGCGTCCGCGCCGCCGGCGCCGACCACCGCGACCGGTTCGGCGTACGGGATCCGACAGGTCGTCAGTTGTTGCAGGAGCAGTTCGCGACGCCGGTCCAGGTCGCTGCGCAGCGGGTCCAGGCGCAGGTCGCGCTCGGCCGGGTCGGCGGGCCCGGGCAGGCCGAGTTCGGCGATCCGGCGCTCCACCTCGGGGCCCAGGCCGCTGCGCGGTGCGGCCGGTGCGGGGCGGCCGGCCCGCTTGCCGACCAGGACACGTTCGAGCGCGCGGGCCACCGATCGGCCCCGGCCCAGCGGCTCGCCGTGGGTGAGCACGGTCTGTACCGCTTCGAGTAGTTCGCCGCGGCCCGCGGCGGGCAGTCCGCGCAGGTTGGCCAGGTCGCCCGCGAGTCGGACGATCTCGCGGGCGTCGGCCGGTCCGCTGGGGTGGCCCTGGCCGCGCAGGTCGGTGCAGATCCGCACGGCCGCCGCGATCAGCGCCTCGCGCAGCGCGGCCGGATCGCCGCCGGATTCCAGGACGCACTGCTGCCACTCCGGGTCACGGATGCCGGCCGGATAGCCGGAGCGCGCGTCCAGGAGCGGATAGGTGTACGGGATCAGCGACATCGTGACGTCGGCGATCTCGGCGGCGGGTGCGGTGGTGTCCCGGTCGAGCAGGGCCGGCGCGTGGAACGCGCCGAGCACGACCGCGGCGCGCGCACCCGCGGCGGTCGCCTCGTGCAGCGTGGCGCGCATCCATGCCTCGCGGCGCAGGTCGACCGGGTCCACGGTGCCCGCGTCGCGGCGCAGGGCCCAGCCGACGGTGAGCGCGGCCCGGCGGATCGCCTCGGCGGCGGAGCCGGGGGCGGTGGCCTCGACCAGCCGGTCCCACAGGTCGTCGCCGGCCCGGCCGGTGAGCCGGTCGCGCAACGCGGCGTGCAGCCCGCCCGCACCGGCCGCCCCCTCCCCGTCGCCCTCGGGCGCGTGGTCGCTGCGGTCCCATCCGGGGTGACCCAGCGGGAGGTCGCACGGGATCGCCGGGACGCCGTTGCGGGCGGCCCAGCGCAGTGCGGCCAACTCCGGCGAGAAGTCGGCGAAGGGGTAGAAGCCGAGGCCGCCCGGACCGGTGCCGGCCAGGGCGATCGGCGCACGGGTGTCCTCGTGCGCGAGCCATTCCAGCCAGGGCGCGGCCTCGTGTGGCAGTTCGACGAGGAGCACGTCGGGGCGGGCCGCGTCCAGCAGGGTCGGGACCGCGGCGGCGAGCGAGGGGGCGTGGTGGCGCACGCCGATCAGGTACGGCTGCCGGGACGCGGCCAGGCGCGCGGCGGCCGGACGGGCCTCGTCGATGGGCCCGTCCGTACGTGTAATCGACACCTCGTCAGCCCTCCAGGACTCCGCGCAGGTCCCACAGGGTGCGCCAGGTGGCCGAACCGTGCTCCGCGCGGCGGCGCACCGCCGCGTCCCAGTAGGACAGGAGCCGGGCGGCGTCGGCCGGGTCGTCCTTCTTCGCGACGCCGAGCAGGTGTCCCGGGAGCAGGCTCAGCACGTCCCGGTCGCCCGGGAAGTAGGCCGCGGCCAGCGCGAGCGAGGACGCCACCGAGACCGCCTCGGCGGTGCTCAGCACGGTGGAGGGACGTTCGATCTCCCAGCCCTCGGCGGAGCGGCCGGTGCGCAGGTCGCGGAACGCGGTGACCAGCACCTCCAGGACCGTGTCGTCGACGGCGTAGGCGGTTCCGGTGCGTTCCACCGCGGCCCTGGCCTGACGGCGGACCAGCGCCATCTCCGCGTCGTGGTCGCCGATCGGGCCGACGGTCTCGAAGTTGAACCGGCGCTTGAGCGCGGCGGACATCTCCGAGACGCCCCGGTCGCGCAGGTTCGCGGTGGCGATCAGGGTGAAGCCGGGTACGGCGTGCACCTGTGCGTCGGCGCCGCCCGCCAGTTCCGGGACGGCGATCCGACGCTCGGACAGCAGCGAGACCAGCGCGTCCTGCACCTCGGGCAGGCAGCGGGTGACCTCTTCGATCCTGGCCACCGCGCCGGTGGTCATCGCGGTGAGCACCGGCGAGGGCACCAAGGCACCCCGGCTGGGGCCCTGGGCGAGCAGCAGTGCGTAGTTCCAGCCGTACTTGAGCTGGTCCTCGGTGGTGCCGGCGGTGCCCTGCACGGTGAGCCCGCTGGTGCCGCACACGGCGGCGGCCAGCAGTTCGGACAACATCGACTTGGCGGTGCCGGGCTCGCCGACCAGGAGCAGCCCGCGTTCGCCGGCGAGGGTGACCACGCAGCGCTCGACGAGGGCGCGTTCGCCGACGAACTTGGCGCCGATGGTCAGGGTGCGCGGCAGGCCGTCGACCGGTTCGGGCAGCTTGAGTTCGTCGCCGCTGCCCATCACGAAGGTGACCACCGCGCGCGGGGTCAGCCGCCAGGCCGGCGGCCGCGGGCCGCGGTCGTAGGCGGCCAGGAAGGCGAGTTCCCGCGCGTACAGGTCCTCGGGGGGTTGTACCTGGCGCGCGCTCGCGGCGGGTTCGGTTGCGGTTGCCATCAGCGGCGGCCCTTCCGGGTGGTGCGGGTGACGAGTTGTTCGAAGCCTGGCGCATCGCCGTCCAGGACACGTTGCCAGGCCCGGCGGAAGAGTTCGGGCACCGGGCAGTCGGGCACGATCGCGGTGTGCTCGGGCTGCGCGTACAGCCCTTCCTTCCAGGTCTCCAGGGGCAGCGCCGGGTTCTTCAGCGCACTCCAGCCGCCGGGCAGGAACAGCGTGCGGCCGGCGCGCGAGCGCTTGGCCTCGACGACCAGGTCGGTGCCCGCGAGTTCGGTGCGGGCCTTCTTCAGCCGTGCGGGCTTCCACCCGGTCCAGCGGGCGACCTGACGGTCCGTGGGGTCCGGCAGGGCGAGCAACTGGAGGTAGAGAACCGCCGCGTCCTCGCCGATGCCGTGCGTCTTGGCCACCTCGGCGACCAGGTCGGGCACCGCGTACGCCGGGTCCTGCTGGATGCCGGGCGGGCCGTCGGCGCGCAGGAGTTCCTCGAAGGCCGGGTCCAGGATCCGGCGGAAGGACTTCAGGTAGGTCGAGTTCGCGGCGCCGCGGAGTGCGATCAGCCGGTCGAACCACGGGTCGTCGGCGCCGGTGAAGCCGGCGGGCCGGACCTCGGCGAACTCGCTTTCGCCGTACCAGGGCCGAAGCCAGAAGCGGTCCTCGATCCGCAGCACACCGTCCGGGTCCGCGCCGCCGGTGGCGGGCAGTCCGACCGCCTCGCGCAGTCGGGTGGCGGTGGAGCCGCTCTCCGCGTACTCGATGTCCAGGTCGAACACCAGGCCCGGATCGGCCAGCCGGGTGCGCAGCAGGCCGAGCACGTGCGGCAGGTGTGCGCGCAGCGGGTCGCCGTAGGGCAGCCGGTAGGCGAGCCACGCGAGCGCGGACACGGTGACGTGCAGGACGTTGCCGCTGGGCACCGCCTCGGCGTCGGAGGCGCGCAGCCGACCGTCCTTCGTGTCCATCGTGTGGGTGGAGGTGCCGGTGATCCACTTGCGCGATTCCGGCGTGAGCACATTCTCGAACGCGGCGGAGGAAATGCCGCGGGCGTCCGCCGCGACTTCCTCGGGCAGCCGCAGCACCCGGCCGAACGCGGCGTCCCACGCCCGGCAGCCGGCCGCGAGGTCGTGGCCCGTCGTCCACAGGCTGGGGACATCCTCGGCACGCTCGGGAATCAACGCGCCCAGGACGCCGGCCCGTGCGATGCCGTCGAGCCGGTCCAGCTGCTCGCGGGCGTTGGTCGCCTCCGCGGCCTTGAGCCCGAGCACGGCCCGCTGGTCCTTGTCCAGGTCGCCCGCGGTCAGGCCGGCCAGCAGCACGCTCGCCTCGGCGCGGCCCAGGCCGGTGCCCTCGACCAGGGTCGACACCGCCTCCGGCCGCCACGGGACGGGCCCGTGCGCGCGGATCCCGTGCACCACGGCGGCGACCCGCTCGGGGGACATCGGTTCGACGTAGCGGTAGTCCTCGTGCGTGGTGAAGCCGTCGATCGCCTCGAACCGTCCCGAGGGGTCGTGGTCGAGCGCGATCCAGTGGTCCTTGTCGCCGTAGTGGTACCGGCTGTCCAGGATGAACACCGTACGGTCGCCGCGCCGCATGGTCCGGCCCTGGCGCTTGCGGTCCTTGCCCTTCTTGGCGGTCGGCTCGCACAGGACGACCTTGCGCAGCGTCCCGGCGGGTGTGCCCAGCGGGCCGGTGGCGAGCGTCTCCAGCGCCACGAGCAGTGACGCGCGGTGCTCCTCGGAGGTGAACGGGGACAGTGCGCGGGCGAGCATCGCGGCCCGGTGGTCGAGCAGTTCGTGCCACGAGAGGTGCGATGCGGCGAGCCGATCGGGCTCGGTCGTCCACTCGGCCGGACCGTCGGTACGGGCCAGGGCCGCAGCCACCGCGGTGACGTGGTTCACCGTGTTCCACGCGGCCTGGCCCGTGCCGTAGTAGCTGTATCGGCTGGTGCCCGCGATCCCGGCGAGCGCCGCGCTCAGTTCGGCGTCCTGGCCGTGGGCGGGACCGGTGGGCACCGCGCGGGCCTTCTGCTCCTTGACGGTGACCGTGCCGAAGTCGTGCAGGCGCCGAACCAGTCGGGCGGTGTCCCGGGCCAGCCCGGCGACGCAGCGCACCAGGCCGGCGTGGCCCAGCTCGGGCAGCAGCCGGTGCACCGGGTCGATCCGCAGCGTGTCGGGCCGGGACGGTTTCTGGGAGGACTTCTTGGCGATCGTGTACTCGGCCATCGCGCGCTCGTGGTCCGCGTGCACCTCGGTGACCAGTGCGGCGGCCCGCTCGTGGGTGATCGCCCGCAGCGCCAGCGAGCCGGCCTCGTCGCGCGGCCGCAGGGCGTGCCAGAACGCGAGCGGCGGGACGATCCGGCTGCCCAGGGCCAGCTCGACGCCGCCCCCGTTGCCGACGCAGTGGCCCAGCAGCACGTCGCCGGACCACAGCGACACGTTGCCGTTCTCCATGACGGCGGTGGGAGCCGCGCCGCCGGGCAGGCGCAGCGCGCCGATCGGCACCTCCAGCGGTGTTTGGTCCCAGTGTCGCCGGGTGCGCACGGGAGCACTCACGGTGTGCCCGGACACCGAACCCGCGGTGATCGTTTCGCCGTCGATCCGGACCCAGCGACCCAGCAGCTTCCCATCGGTGCCGAACGGGCTCTGCTCCAGGCCGGGCAGCAGCGGCAGCAGCTCGCACCGGTCGGGTATGAGCGCGCCTCCGTCGGCGACCGCGGCGGCGAACGGAGCGGGCAGCGAGGCGCGGCCGTGAATTCCGGTGGCCGGGTCGTACTCGGTCCACTTGCGGTCGCTGCGCTCGAAGTCGAGCGACCAGTGCGTGGTGCCGTCGGTGAGCACGCCGCGGCGTGGCGGCAGCTTGGTGTCGCCGGCGTACAGCGGGCGACCGCCGGTGGTGCGACCGCCGTCGGGCAGCGCGAGGGAGAGCATCGAGTTGGCATCCGAGCCGCTGTTGGGGCCTTCGCCGGTGACCGGGAAGATCTCGTTCGGGCGCCCGGACCAGTACGCCTCCCAGTCGTATTCCTTGTTGTACCAGGCGACCAGGAGTTGTCCGTCCACGTAACGGAAGGCGGGGCGCTGCCACGAGATGCGTTCCTTGGGCAGGCGCAGCTCGTGTTCGAGCAGGATGCCTTCGGGGCCGACCACGACGGCGCGCTTGTCGGTGGAGAGCACCAGCGCGGGCCATGCCTCGTCGAGCCGGATGTCGCCCTTGCGGCCGAAACGTTCGACCGCCTCGTCCAGGGCGGGCCAGCCCAGCTCGTCGTAGACGCCGGCGCGCAGCGTGTCGGCCAGCAGCGCGACCGCGTCGAACGCGCGGACCCGGGTCACCACGTCCGGGGTCACCTCCAGGACCACCTCGCGGAACTCGTTGAGCACCTTGAACTCGCGTTCGGCGTCGGGCAGCCCGGCCGCGGCGGTGACCTTGGCCCCCTGCTCGGTCAGCCAGTTCGCGAGCACGCCGCGCAGCACGGGATGCGCGGCGGTGGCCGCGTGGTGGGAGCTCTTGAGGTTGCCGATCGCCCGGTACAGCAGCGGGAGGTGGCGCTCGTCGGCGGCGATCGCGGCCAACTCGTGGCGGCCCGCGGCCTGGTCGCTCCACCACTCGTTGAGATCGAACGAGCCCATGGGGTCCGGGTCGGTCAGCGGTATGCCCTCGGTCAGGGCCACGTCGAGCAGGTCGACGTCCACGCCGGCATACCGGCCGTTGCCGCTGAACAGGCCGACCGGCACGGCCTCGGCGCGCAGCGCACCGGCCATCCGCGTGACCAGGTTCGCGGTGCGCTCGCTGCGCGGGCTGTACCGCCAGCCGCGTCGGCAGTGCGCGGCCCAGCGGGTGAGCCACTGCGCGCGGATGCCGGCCGGGAGGTCGCCGTCGACCAGCAGGTCCAGCGCGCCGGCCTCGGCGAGCAGGTCGAGCCAGAAGTCGTCGAGTTCGGCGTCCGGGGTGGAGCCGCCGGGGGTGGGCAGGATCTCCAGCAGGCGGGCTTGGGTCTCGGGCTCGGCGGCGGCCAGGGTCGCCAGCGGCTTGCGGTTGACCTTCCAGAAGGACAGCGGAGCGCGGCCGATCGCCGGCGTGGCCAGCAGTTCGCGCAGCAGGGCGAACTCCTCGGCGGTGTGGTCGCCGCCGGCCGCGCGGATCAGCGCGCGGGCGTCCTCGGCCAGACCGGCGTACGGCGGCATGCCCGCGGTGCAGCGCTCGACCGCGAGTTGGCGGAACTGCACCCACGCCTGCGCGGGACCCAGCCGGACGGCCAGCGCCTTGGCGTGCTCCTTGAGCGCCTTGGCGGTCAGCGCGCCGGCGAAGGCGAACTCCAGGAAGACCGCACGCAGCCGCTCCTCCTCGATCGGCAGGTTGTGCACCCGCTCGGCCTCGCGGGCCTTGCCGAAGAAGGCGGACGCGTAGGTCTTGTTGTCGTGCTTGAGGAAGATCCGCGCGGCCTGCTCGTGGAAGGTGGGCAGGAAGTGCGGTACGGCCCGGCCCAGTCGCACGGCCAGTTCGCCGAAGCCGTCCTTGGCAGCGCCGGGCCTGGTCTTGGCCTGGCGGTCCAGCCGCTCGATGTCGCGGACCAGGGCCAGCGCGTGGTGTCCGTTGGCGGGGTCGTTGACCAGGGCCCAGGCCGGGAAGCCGAGCGCCTCGCGGCGCACCTGGCCGACCTCGGGGGCGTCCGGTTCGCGGGTCAGGCCCAGGAAGCCGAGCGCCAGGTCCTCGGCCTCGCCCAGGGTCGCCGGGACCAGCCGCACGATCGGTCGGTTCTCGAACGCGGGGTGCAGGTAGGTGCGCACGGTGAGCGTGTCGATGTCGTCACCGGTGAGGGTGCCGACAGGCAGGATGCCGCCCGCGTCCAGCAGGCCGCGCGAGGTGTCGGGGGTGGTGCTCACGCCGGTGTTGTTCATGCCGCGGCCTCCGTGGTCTCGATCGTGCGGCCCGCGTACAGCGCGGCGCCCATGCGCATGCCTTCCGACCAGGCCACCGGTGGGACCCGGTCCAGGGTCAGCGTGCTGCCACCCTCGGTCCAGGACACCGTGCCCGTCTCGGTCGACTCGTAGCCGTCGTAGTCGCCCAGCCACATCCGGGCCTCGACCTCGCGGTCTCCGTCGAGCACCGCGCACACGGCCTGGCCGCCGCGCACCTGGTAGCCCAGCTGGGTGGCCCGGCCGATCAAGAAGCGCAACTGGTCGTAGCGCCCGCCGGAGAACTCCTCGACGCCGCTGCGGGTGCCGTCCAGGTCCGCGGGTCGGTGCCACACCTCGCGGTAGAGCTGCTGCACGCGCTGCTCGACCCCCAGTTCGACGGCGAACTCGCGCATGTCCTCCAGGTCCTCCAGCAGCACCGGGTGCGGGATCCGGATGGTCCGTGCGTCGAGGTAGACGGTGTCGCCGTCGGGGTCGACGATGCCGACGCCGCGCTCGGGGTCCGCGCCGCGTAGGAATCCGGCCACGTCGGCGCCGTCGGCGGTGACCACCAGGTCGCGCAGGACCCGTTGCCAGGAGGGATCCGGCCACACTCGGGAGAGCAGCGCGACCGGGACCGGGAGCGAGCCGATCATCCAGCGCTCGACCGCGTCCAGGCACGAACGGTCGTGCCGTTCCAGCCACTCGACGAGCTGTCGCAGGCCGACCACGGCCGGGTCCTCGGCGAGTTTCCCGGGCACCGACTTCAGTTGCCGCCCCTTGGCATTGCGGCACACCACTTTGCCGTCCTGCAGGGCGACCTCATAGTCGCCCGCCCGGATCCATCCCACGATCGTTCCCTCCATGCTGTCCGCGAATGTCGGTGACACCCCGTCAAATGCCAAGCGGCACAAGGCGCTCGGCGCCGGTGACCAGGTTGGCGGGAACGTTAGCCGCCGAATCCGACAGCGCCGTCACCCGACAGGATGAAACCCCGGGGGAAACTGCGGGTGATGGCCGAAAATCGCGCCCGACAGGCAAACTCGCGACGGCGGTTGCACTAACTTCCGTGGAATGACAGTGCCCGCCGTGCCCAGAGGTCTGCGCAGCCTGATTCCCGGCCCCGGGCCGGACGGGGATCCGATCGGCCCGGCCGGGCAGGCCACTCCCCCGCAGCCCTTCGAGCCGGCGCCGGTCGCGGCGCGAACGCGTTCGGTGCTGGACGGGCTGGCCCCGGTGACGGTGCCGCGCGCGGTCGTCGAAGCGACGGCGGAGGTACTGGGCGCGCTGGCCGCGACCGCCCCCGCGGAACTCGCGCAGGTGGCCCGGGAACTGGCCCTGCGGCTGCGTGCTGCCGACCATCCGGGGTAATTTCGCCGGTCGCGGCCACTCGTTCGGCCATGTCGCCGTATCCGACGGCGCTTTGACGCGTTGTGCAGGATCCACCCGCCGCGGGTGGAACTGTACGAACCGAAAGGACCGACACAAGATGTCGCGTATCGCCAAGGCCGCCGTCCTGACCGCCACTGTGGGTGCCGCTCTCGCGGGCGCTGCCGGCCCCGCCATGGCCAGTTCCGACGCGGATGGCGCGGCCGTCGGCTCCCCCGGCGTGATCTCCGGCAACAACCTTCAGGCTCCGGTTCACATCCCGGTCAACCTCTGCGGCAACAGCTTCAACTTCCTCGCGGCAATCAACCCGACCTTCGGCAACACCTGCGTCAACGCCGGCTGAGAAGACGCCTCGGCCCCGCCCGGTGCGTTCTTCCGCGCATCGAGCGGGGCCTTGCCGTGTGTCACGCCGGGGCGGCGGGTCGCGTCGAGCCCGGCGCCCGACCCGCACCAGGTTTGGCGGCGGCGCGGCGGTGGGGTAGGGATGCGCGCATGACATCCTTCGCCCTGCACCACGTACAACTGGCCATCCCGGCCGGCAGCGAGGACGCGTGCCGCGCTTTCTACCTCGGCGTGCTGGGGATGACCGAGGTCGCCAAGCCGCCGGTACTGGCCGCGCGCGGCGGCCTGTGGGTGCGCGCCGGCACACTGGAGATCCACCTCGGCGTCGAGGCCGACTTCCGGCCCGCGCGCAAGGCGCATCCCGGCATCCTGGTCTCCGACTTGGACGAGGTGATCGCCCGGCTCACCGCGAACGGCACCGAGGTCGTCCCCGACGGGGAGTTCCCCGGGCATCGTCGGTGCTACGCGCAGGACGCGGTGGGCAACCGGTTGGAATTCCTCCAGCCGCTGTGACGACCGCGCCCGCCGACGTCACGGGCGGCGGGCCACCACGTCGATCTCGACCAGGATGTTCATCAGGTCCGAGCCGACCGTCGTGCGTACCGGGTACGGCGCGGTGAAGTACTCCCGGTAGACCTCGTCGTAGCCGGCGAAGTCGCGCTTGAGGTGCTCCAGGTGGGTGGTCACCTTCACCACGTGGCCGAAGTCGAGACCGGCCTCGGCCAGCACGGCCTTGAGGTTGTCCAGTACCTGGCGGGTCTGGGTCGCCACGTCGTCGCCGACGGTCGCACCGGTCGCCGGGTCGATGGGGCCCATGCCCGCGGTGTAGACGAAGTCGCCGGCGTCGATGCCCTGCGAGTACGTGCCACCGGGCTTTGGCGCGGCATCGGTGCGAATTTCCTTGTGAGTCATGGCGGTTCGCTTTCCTGATCGAATTCTCGAATGTTGTGGACGGTACGTGTGCCGATGCTTCAGCGGGCGACGGCGTCGTCGTGCTGGAGCAGCCGCAGCTCGTCCCGGCGGGGCAGTCCCTCCCAGTCGCCGGGCACGGTGACCGCGAACGCGCCGGCCGCGGCCGCGGTGGCCACCCGGGCCGCCACCGATCCGCCCTCGACCAGCTCGGCGAGATAGCCGGCGGCGAACGCGTCGCCCGCGCCCACCGGGTCGACCGCGTCGACGCGGTGCAGCGGCACCTCGTGCACGCGGCCGTCGACAACCGCGACGGCGCCGCGCGAACCCTGCTTGAGCAGCACCTGGGTGGGGCCGAGCGCGCCGAGGTCGCGGGCGAGGTCGAGCACCGGGGTGTGTGCCGGTGCCTTGAGCACGAGGCGGGCCTCGTCCTCGGTGGCGAACAGGATGTCCGCACCGGCGGCCAGCGCGCGCAGTTCGGTCGCCGCGTCCTCGGCCGACCACAGCGCCTGCCGGTAGTTCAGGTCGAGCGAGACCGGTACGCCGGCCGCGTTCGCCTCGGCCACGGCCGCGCGCACCGCCGCGCGCGCGGTCGCCGACAGTGCGGGCGTGATACCGGTGACGTGCAGGATCCGGGCGGAACGCACCAGCGCGGGGTCCACGTCCTCGGGGCACAGCCGGGAACCGGCGCTGCCCGCACGGTAGTAGCGCACGTCGGTGGCCGCGCTGGTCCGCCGGGCCTTGACCATCAGCCCGGTGGGCGCGTCCGGGTCGACCACCGCGCCGCGTGTGTCCAGCCCTTCGCCGCCGAGCACGGCCAGCACGAGCCGGCCGAACTCGTCGTCGCCGACCCGACCGATCCAGGCCGCCCGCCCACCCAGTCGGGTGATCCCGATCGCCAGGTTGGTCTCGGCCCCGCCGGTGGCGACGTCGAGCGTGCGGGCGTGCCGCAGCGGGCCGATGTGCGGCGCGGTGAGCAGCACCATCGTCTCGCCGAGCGTGACCACGTCCGGGGCTTCCCGGGGTTCGGCGGTCATGATGTCCTCTCGCCAGATTCGCGTCGTCGGTGGCATCGGATCGGGGATCGATCCGGGGATCGCTTCAAGATCGAGTCGGGCGGCGGATCCGGGGCCGGGTGCTCGGGGTTCGGGTCCGGCGACCGGCTCAGAAGTGGGTGTTCAGCACATCCACGACGCGGTGGTCGTCGTCCACCACCGGCACCGCGCGCCACTTGTCGAAGGCCGTACAGGGATGCGAGATCCCCAGGCAGACCAGCTCGCCGGGGGCCATCGTGCTGTCGCCGAGGTCGACGTAGGCGTGCTGGTCGTCGAGCTTGACCACGCGTGCCGGCCCCGCTTCGCGCAGTGTCCCGTCCAGCGCGCGCACCCGCAACGGGATCGGCAGGTCCTGGTCGAAGGGCACGTCGCGGCGACCCGCGCCGAGCACGGCCAGCCCCGGCTCGGGCGCGGAGACCACCTGCGCCCACACCTCCAGAGCGCCCGCGAGCGAGCCCTCCTCGGGGTGCCGCACGAACGGCGTCACGCGGGCGTACAGGCCGTCGTCGTGCGAGACGTAGGCACCGCTGCGCAGGATGATCGTGCGGTCCGCGAGCGGCTTGCCGTCCGGCGCGAGCACGTCCACGACCGCGTCGAACCACGCGCTGCCGCCCGCCGAGACGATCGGCGTGCCGGGTACCAGGTCGGCGATCTCGTCGGCCAGGTCCGCCAGTTCGCGCAACCACCCGGACACCGCCGCGGCGTCGGGCAGGCCACCCTCGTAGCCGGCCACACCCGCCACGGTCAGCCCCGGCACCGCAGCCGCGGCCCGGGCCAGTTCGACACCCTCGGCGGTACCGCGGCAGCCGGTCCGCCCACCCGTGCGGCCCAGCTCGATCAGTACCGACAACTTCCCGCCGGGCACCGCCGCCAGCGCCCGGGCGGCCACCTCCACACCGGCCTGCGAGTCCACGTAGAACAGCAGGTCGGGCCGGGTGGCGGCCCAGCGCAGCACCTTCTCGTCCAAGACCTCGTTGGCGAGGACGATCCGCGGCACCTTGAACCGGTGTGCGGCCAGTGCCTGGTTCGCGGTCGCCACGGTGATCCCCCAGGCGCCCGCCGCCAGTTGCTCGGCGAACAACTCGGGCGCCATGGTGGTCTTGCCGTGCGGCGCGAACAGCACGCCGTGGCGCGCGGTGTACTCGGCCATCGTGGCCACGTTCGCGAGCAGCGCGGACTTGCGCGCGACCATCACCGGCCACGTGAACGGCCCGTCGAACAGGCTGTGTTCGGCGGCGCCGAGTTCGTCGTCGGTGAGTTCCTCATACGGCAGCCAGGTGCCTTTGGTGTACGAGTCGAGGGTCATCGGGTCGCTCCCAGGGTGCGCGATACACGGAGGGCCGCCGCCGCGACCGCGGGTCCCAGTTCGCGGACTCGCGCGGCGGTGACGCGGGACGTGAGACCGGAGACCGACAGGGCTCCGACCACGACGTCGTTGTGGTCGAAGATAGGCGCTGCCACGCAGCGCACCTCGGGCTCGTTCTCCCGATCGTCGACCGAGTAGCCCCGGTTGCGGATCCGGGCCAATTCGGTGCGCAGCAGTGCGGGGTCGGTGAGCGTGCGGGCGGTGACGGTGGGCAGGCCCGCGTCGACCACCTGGGCGAACACGTCCTCCGGCAGCCAGGCGAGCATCGCCTTGCCGACGGCCGTGCAGTACATCGGCGCGCGGCTGCCGATCCGCGAGGCCATCCGCACGGCGGTCTCGTTCTCGACCTTGTCGATGTAGACGATGTGCGGCGCGTCCGGCACGCACAGGTGCACGGTGCCGCCGGCCTCGCGCATGAGCCGGTGCGCCTCCTCGGCGGCGGCGGTGCGCAGATCGATACCGGACAGGTACGCCTGGCCGAGCGCGAGCGCGCCGGGGCCGAGTCGGAAGTGGCCGTGCCGCCGGTCGCGGGCGAGCAGCCCGGTGTCCAGCAGCGGCTGGGCCAGGCGCAGCACGGTGCTCTTGGACAGGGCGAGCGCGTCGGCGAGTTCGGTCAGGTTCAGGCCCTCGGCGCCGGCGTGGTCGCGGACCTGTTCCAGGACGGCGAGGGCGCGGCGCAGTGATGCGGACTGGTTGCGCGGCGGTGCCGGCCTGCACTCGCCGCGCGATTCGCCTCGGGTCTCGCCGCGCGATTCGCTCGGCGCGTCGTCGGCGCCGCGCTCGTGCTCGTGAATGCTCACTGGCATGTCCTCAGGACGGTCCGACCGGGCGCCCGGGCGTGTGACCCGTCAGGGCTCCGGACGAGAGTACGGGGACACCGGCCACCAGCACGTCGTCGATGCCGGCGGCGGGTCGGCGGGCGTCGCCGTAATCGGCGAGGTCGGCCACCCGGGTCGGGTCGACCACCGCGATGTCGGCGACCAGACCGACCCGGAGCAGGCCCCGGTCGGTCAGCCCGAAGCGGCGGGCGGGGTGCGACGCGAGGTGCACCGCGGCCTGTTCCCAGGTCCAGTCGCCGAGTTCGACCACGTGCCGGGCGAGCAGTCGGGCGAACGCGCCCCAGCCGCGCGGGTGCGGGCTGCCGCCGATGTAGATGCCGTCCGAGCCGCCGATGTGCGCGGGGTGGCGCAGCAGCGCGCGGACCGACTCGTCGCTGTTGGTCGGCGGCTGGTCGAACACGGCGCTCGCCACCAGGCCGGTGGCGATCAGCAGGTCGGCGCAGAACTCGGCCGGGCTCGCGCCGACCTCGGCGGCGGCATCCACCAGCCGCCGGCCCTCGGCCCAGCGGAAGTCGGCGGCGGGCACGTGGGCGAGGGTGATCCGGGGCCACAGGGCCGGGTCCACCTCGCCGGCCAGGAGCCGGCGGGTAGCCGGTTCGGCCAGTGCGGCGACCACCCTGTCGGGGTCGGGATCGTCCAGTGCGCGTGGCAGCGCGACCATCGCCAGGATGCTGCAGCCGCGCAGGTAGGGGTACGCGTCGTAGGTGAGGTCCAGACCCTCGGCCCGGGCCGCGTCCACCATCGCGATCAGTTCCTCGGCCGGGCCGTGGTAGTGCGAGACGTGGGTGGCCACGCCGGCGGCACGGGCCACGTCGAGCATCTCGCGCATGGCCGGGCCGGCGGCGGCCTCGTAGCCGCGCATGTGCGAGACGTGCGGCAGGCCGCGGGCCGCGACGGGGGCGAGCAGAGCGGCCAGCTCGGACGTGTCGGCGTAGCGGCCGGGCACGTACTCCAGGCCGGTGGACAACCCGCACGCGCCCTCGTCCAGGCCCTGTTCGACCGCCTTGGTCATCGCGGCCAGCTCGGCGGCGTCGGCGGCGCGCGCGGTGGGGCCGAGCGCGCTGTGCCGGACGGTGCCGTGCGGCACGAGGTAGGCGGTGTTGACCGCGGTGGTGCGGTCGTAAGTGGCGAGCAGGTCGGCGACCGAGACCGGTCCCTCGCCCAGGCCGGGGTGGGTGCCGTTGATCGCCGCGAAGTAGCGGGTCGCGAAGGCCAGCGCGGCGGGGGTGGCGGGGGCGTAGGACAGGCCGTCCTGGCCGAGCACGAAGGTGGTCACGCCCTGGCGCAGGGCGGCCAGCTGGACCTCGGGGTCGAGCACGGCGGCGTCGCCGTGCACGTGGGCGTCGACGAAGCCGGGCGCCACGTACCGGCCGCTCGCGTCGAGCTCGGTGTGGGCGCGTGCGCCGTCCAGCCGGCCGATCGCGGCGATCCGGTCGCCGGTGATCGCGACGTCGGCCCGGAAGGCGGGTGCGCCGGTGCCGTCGAGCACCTGCCCGCCGCGCAGCAGTACGTCGTACATGCGCGCACTCCCTACCCTTCGTGATCCGCTCGTGTCCCGGTGTGTCGCTGTCCAGTGGCCCGGTGTCTTCGGTGTCCCGGGCCGGGCGGTGCGTTGCCGTGTGCCTGTGCGGCCGAATGCCGCGTGCCTGTGCCGTGTGTTTTGCCGGATGTCCTGGTCGGCCGTGCGCGGGGTGTTGCCGTGTGCAGTGGTCGACAGGTCGACCGAGCAGGGACGTTACGTGTCCGTGAGCGCTTGGTGCCACTTTCGCAGCACACAGTTTTGCAGTGCACAACGTTCGGCGGGACGCCTTGTATGAACGCGGCACCGCTTTCTAACGTCCCGCTCACGCCGCACCGGATGTTTCCCCTTGCGGCCCGTTCGTGTCGATTGATGCAGACGTCCAGACCTACAGGCCGACCCTCGGGTCGCGGCATCGCCCGCGGTCGCTCCGGCCTGCCTCGCCGCAGGAGGAATTGTCGTGAAGATCCGGAGTTTGGCCGCCGTCGCAGTGGCCGGCATCGCGCTGGCGGCGTGCGCGCCGGGCACGGCGTCCAAGACGAAGTCCGCCGACGAACAGACCGGCACGCTCAAGGTGTGGCTGTACGACGAGGCGAACCGCGCGCCCAAGGAAAAGGTCGTCAACGCGGCCGTCGCCGACTTCAAGGCCGCGCACCCGAAGGTGACCGTCGAGATCGGCTACATACCGACCGACGCGGGCCCGCGCGCGGAGAAGATGAAGGGCGCGTTCAACGACCCCAACAGCGCGCCGGATGTGGTCGAGTTCGGCAACACCGACCTGTTCGGCTACGTCGCGGCCGGCGGTCTCGCGGACATCTCCGTCGACCTGGCCAACTGGTCCGAGGTGGGCGACCTGCCCAAGGACCTCAAGGACACCACGCTGGTCGACGGCAAGACCTACGGTCTGCCGTGGTGGCTGGGCCTGCGCTCGCTGTACTACCGCACGGACGTGTTCACCGAGCTCGGCATCAAGCCGCCGACCTCGTACGCCGAGCTGGTCGAGGCCGCGAAGAAGGTGCGTTCGGCCAAGCCGGACATGCTCGGCATCGCGGTCGGCGGCAAGTACACCTTCGGTGGTCTGCCCTTCCTGTGGGCCAACGGCGGCGACATCGCCACCCAGCAGGGCGGCAAGTACGCGGCCGTGATCGACTCGCCGCAGTCGCAGGCGGGCGTCAAGGCGTACACCGACCTGTTCAGCAAGGACATCTGTCCCCCGCAGCAGTGCGCCGACCTGACCGGCGGCAAGACGGTGGAGGCCTTCGCGGCCGGCACCGCGGGCATGGCGATCCTGCCCAACTCCTCGCGCAGCGCGGTCGAGGCGG
The DNA here is from genome assembly GCF_040605455.1 of Embleya sp. NPDC005575. Classification (NCBI taxonomy): domain Bacteria; kingdom Bacillati; phylum Actinomycetota; class Actinomycetes; order Kitasatosporales; family Streptomycetaceae; genus Embleya; species Embleya sp. NPDC005575. Next base: position 19,081 of record NZ_JBEXCV010000077.1, read on the forward strand.
GCGTGGCCAAGGGCAAGTACGCGGTCGTCCCGCTGCCGGGCAACACCCCGGGCTCGATCGCGCCGGCCTTCTCCGGTGGCAACGACCTCGGCGTGATGAAGTCCTCGCAGCACCGTTCACTCGCGGTCGACTTCATGAAGATCCTGGGCGGCAAGAAGTACCAGCTGCAGATGTTCGACGCGATGGGCAACCTGCCCACGCTCGCCTCGGCGCGTGGTGACGTGGTCGCCAAGGACCCGTGGCTCAAGCCGTTCATCGACACCCTGAACTCCGGCACCAAGTTCGTGCCCAAGGACGCCTCGTGGGCCAAGATCGACTCGCAGGCCGTGGTGCCGACCATGTTCCAGAAGGTGGTCACCGGCAAGTCCGACGTCCCGGGTGCGACGGGCGAGGCCAAGACCGCGATCGACAACGCGTTCGCCGGGAAGTAGCACGGTGACCACGACCACCACGCCCGCGCGGGCGCACCAGCCGGCCTCGGCCCCGGTTCGCCCGCGCGGCGGCGCGAACAAGATCGAGTCCGGGCGGCGCCGTTCGTGGATGCCGTTCTGGCTGCTGCTGCCGTCCGCGGTCGTCCTGATCCCGCTGTTCGGCTACCCGCTCTACCAGCTCGGGCTGCTCTCCTTCCTCGAGTTCGGCCAGCCGCAGGCGTCGGCGGGCGAGGTGGCCGAGTTCGTCGGCTTCGACAACTACTCGACCCTGCTGGGCGACGACCGGTTCCGGGACGTGCTGTTCCAGACCGTGATCTTCGCGGCGGCCTGCGTCGTGGCCACCCTCGCGGTCGGCGCGGCGCTCGCGGTGCTGCTGACCCGGGTCGGCAAGTGGCCGCGTCTGTTGCTGCTGTTCGCCTCGCTCGGCGCGTGGGCGGCTCCGGCGATGACCGGCTCGACGGTGTGGATGTTCCTGTTCGACACCAACCTGGGCCTGGTCAACGAGGTCCTGGGCATGCAGGGCCACAACTGGTTCTACGAAAAGTGGTCCGCGTTCGCGCTGGTCGGCGTCGTGGTCGTGTGGCACTCGTTCCCGTTCGTGATGATCTCGCTGTACGCGGGCATCGAGTCGATCCCGGTCTCGGTCCTGGAGGCGGCCCGCCTGGACGGTGCGTCCACGTGGACCACCTTCCGACACGTGATGTTGCCGATCCTGCGACCGATCCTGACCATCGTGGTGATCCAGTCGATCATCTGGGACTTCAAGGTCTTCACCCAGATCTACGTGATGACCGGGGGCGGCGGCATCGCCGGCCAGAACCTGGTCCTCAACGTGTACGCGTACCAAAAGGCTTTCGCGTCCTCGGACTACAGCCTGGGCGCGGCGATCGGCGTGCTGATGACGCTGATCCTGCTCGTGGTCACGGTCTTCTACATCCGCGCGCTGCGTCGCTCCGGGGAGGAGCTGTGAACACTGTGTCCGCCTCTTCGCCCGCTTCCTCGGGCGCCGGCGCCGCGACCGCGTCCGTCCCGATCCCGGTCGCCGCCACCGTTCGTCCGGCCGGGATCCGTCGCTCCAAGGGAAACCGAAAGGTGTCCCGGCGGATCGCCGACACCACCGCGATCGTGATCGCGCTGCTGACCGTGTTCCCGCTGTACTGGATGGTGCTTTCCGCGCTCAAGCCGGACGGCGAGATCAACTCGGTCGACCCTCGGCCGTGGACGTGGCATCCGACGCTGGACAACTTCCGCGACGCGTTCGGGGTCAGCGGCTTCGGCGGCTACTTCCTCAACAGCCTGATCGTGGCGACCGTGGTGGTCGTACTCTCCGGCCTGGTGTCGTTCCTGGCCGCGGTGGCGCTGACCCGGTTCGACTTCAAGTTCCGCACCACGATCCTGGTGATGTTCCTGGTCGCCCAGATGGTGCCGGTCGAGGCGCTGACCATCCCGCTGTTCTTCCTGGTCCGCGACATCGGCACGGTCGCGCCCGGGTTCGGGCTCAGCACACTCGGCTCGCTGATGCTGGTCAACCTGGCGTTCTCGCTGCCGTTCGCGATCTGGATGTTGCGCGGCTTCGTCAAGGCGATCCCCGAATCCCTGGAGGAGGCCGCCCGGATCGACGGCGCGAACCGGTTCACCATCCTGTGGCGGATCCTGTTCCCGCTGGTGGCACCCGGGCTCGCGGCCACATCGGTGTTCTCGTTCATCACCGCGTGGAACGACTTCGTGTTCGCGAAGACGTTCATTTTGGACACCGACCACCAGACGCTGCCGGCGGCACTGATGGTGTTCTTCAAGCCGGACGAGAACGACTGGGGCGGCATCATGGCCGCGTCCACACTGATGACCATTCCGGTCCTGATCTTCTTCGTGCTGGTACAGCGGCACCTGGTCTCGGGGCTCGGCGGAGCGGTGAAGGACTGATTCCCTGATGACCACGTCCTCCTCGACGACCTCGTCCTCGTCCTCGTCCTCGTCCTCGGCAGGCTCCTCCGGGGCCGGCTCCTCCGCGATGTCGGCGGCGGCGTGTGTGGTGCCTCGGCCGGCTCGGGTTGCCCCAGGGGTGGGCACATTCGCGCTGACGGCGGCCACGGGTCTGACTCATCCGCCGGAGCTGGCCGCCGAGGCCGTGTGGTTGCGCGGCGCGCTCGGCCCGGCGACCGGGTGTTTCCTGGCTCCCGGCCCGGGCATCGCGCTGCTGCTCGACCCGGACGCGCTGCCGGCCGAGGGGTACCGGTTGGAGGTCACCGCCTCGACGGTCGAACTGCGCGGCGGCTCGGCGGCCGGAGTGTTCGCGGGCCTGCAGACGCTGCGCCAGTTGTTGCCGGCGCACGTGTTCCGGCGCGCGCGGGTGGGCGTGGGCGAATGGTCGCTGCCGGTGTGCGTGATCGAGGACGAGCCGGCCTTCGGCCGGCGCGGGGTGATGCTGGACGTGGCCCGGCACTTCCTGCCCAAACAGGACGTGCTGCGCTTCGTGGACCTGATGGCGGTACACCGGTTGAACGTGCTGCACCTGCATCTGACCGACGACCAGGGCTGGCGGATCGAGGTGCCGCGATGGCCCCGGCTGACCTCGGTGGGCGCGTGGCGCACGGGCAGCATGCGTGGGTCGCGGCAGCACGAGACGTTCGACGAGCGGCCACACGGCGGCTACTACACAGGCGACGACCTGCGCGAGATCGTCGCGTACGCGGCCGATCGGCACATCACCGTGGTGCCCGAGATCGACCTGCCGGCACACGTACAGGCGGCGGTGGCGGCCTATCCGTCGCTCGGCGCGGTGCCGGTGGAGGGGGTGCGCACCCGGTGGGGCGGGTTGTCCGACGGGGTGCTCGCGCCGACCGAGGAGGCGCTGGGCTTCTGCCGCGACGTGCTGGCCGAGGTGTGCGCGATCTTCCCGTCCCGGTATGTGTGCGTGGGCGGCGACGAGGTGCCGACCGGGCCGTGGGAGCGGATGGGGCATCCCGATCCGGGCTCGCTCGGCGGCTGGTTCGTGGCCGAGTTGGCCGGGATGCTGGCCGCGCACGGGCGGCTGCTGTTCGGCTGGGACGAGGTGCTGGCGGGCGGCGCGGCGGTGCCCTCGGACGCGCTGATCGGCGGCTGGCGCGGCGAGCACGGCACGATCGCGGCGGCCCGGGCCGGGTTCGACGTGGTGGCGTGTCCGGACACCTCGGTCTACCTCGACTACCGCCAGGGCGAGGGCACGGACGAGCCGATTCCGGTCGGGCCGCTGCTGACGTTGGCAAACGTGTACGCGTTCCGGCCGGTCCCATCGGCGTTGTCCGCCGCGGAGGGCGCGCGGGTGCTGGGCGGGCAGGCGCAGATCTGGACCGAGCACATGGACTCGGCCCGGCGGATCGACTACATGGCCTTCCCGAGGTTGTGCGCGTTCGCCGAGGCGGTGTGGTCCGGGCCGGGCGACTTCGCCGACTTCACGACACGGTTGACGTCGGGACATCTGGCCCGGCTGGACGCGCTGGGCGTGGAGTACCGGCCCCTGGACGGCCCCCATCCGTGGCAAACCCGCCCGGACGCCCTCGGATGGCCACGGGAACGCGCGGACCGCGAGGCGGAATTGCTGGAGCTGACGAAGGACATCCGAGGCGGGATGGCCGGCGAGGGTTGATCGGGGCTCGGGCCGGTTGATGCCTGGGCGGGTTGGGGTTCGGGGGAGTCGGGGCTCGGGCGAGTTGAGGTTCGGGCGAGTTGGGGCCGTTGGGCGAGTCGGCGTTGACCCGGCTGGAGATCGTCCGGTCGGGGATCGACCGGCTCAGGGCGTGAGTGCGGGGCGAGCTTCGTGGCGGATGCGGAGCCTGGCCGTGGCCGGCCACGCGCGGTACGGGGAGCGAAGCGCTTGACCCTCACGTGGCGTCATGCCGCATTGTCGGTGGCGTGGAAGAGCACCTGACCGTGGGACGTGTGGCCGAGTTGGCCGGCGTGAGCGTCCGCACGCTGCATCACTATGACGAGGTCGGCCTCGTGCAGCCGTCCGCGCGGACCGCGGCCGGCTACCGGGCCTACTCGGCGGGCGACGTGGAGCGACTGCGGGAGGTACTCGCCTACCGGCGGCTGGGCTTCGGATTACGCGAGATCGCGAATCTGGTCGACGACCCGGCCACCGACGCTGTCGCGCACCTGCGCCGACTGCGCGGCCTGCTGCTGGAACAGCGCGACCGCGCCGCTGCCATGGTGACGGCCATAGACAGGGAACTGGAGGCGCGGGCAATGGGGATCAGGTCGACGCCGGAGGAACAACTGAAGGTGTTCGGCGCGCAGTTGTACGACGCCATCGGATCCGCTTACCCGGCGACGCGACGCACCGAGCCGCGGATCGCCGCGAAGGTCTGGGACGCGCTCGGGGACGCACGGACGGTACTGAACGTCGGGGCCGGCACCGGCTCCTACGAGCCCCCCGACCGCGACGTCACGGCGGTGGAACCGTCGGCGGTCATGCGGGCGCAACGTCCCGCGGGCGCGGCTCCGTGCGTGGCCGCCAGTGCGCAGAGCCTCCCGTTCGAGGACCAGTCCTTCGACGCCGCGATGGCCTTCAGCACCGTTCATCACTGGCGGGACCCGATCGCCGGGCTGCGCGAGATGCGGCGGGTGGCCCGCCGTGTGGTGGTGTTCACCTACGACGCCGGTGACGCCGGCCGGCGTGAGAGGTTCTGGCTCACCCGCGACTACCTGCCCGAATTCGCCGACCTTCTCGTCGACTGGCCTTCCCTGGCCGACCTGACCAGCGCGATCGGGGGCCGCGCGGAGCCGGTGCTCATCCCGTGGGACTGCGCCGACGGCTTCTTCGAGGCCTACTGGCGCCGGCCCGAGGCGTATTTGGACGAACACGTGCGCCGCGCGGTATCGGTATGGACCAGAGTCGGGCCAAAGGCCGAGCAGCGGGCAGTGGACAGACTCCGCGAGGACCTTTCCTCAGGCCGATGGGCCGAGCGCAACCGCGACCTCGTCGCCCTCGACGCGGCAGAACTCGGCCTCCGCCTACTCGTGGCCTGAACCATCGTCCGCGTCCCACCGAGGCGCCGGCCGAGTGGGTGTCGGCGCCCGTCGGGGATGGCGCGGCCGACGAATTCGGCCGGTTGCCGACCGTTCTCGCGCCCGACCGGGCCGAACAGGCCGCGAACGTGATCGCGCATCCGGCGGTGTGGCCGCCGCTCGACGCCATGGGCCGTGCCGGGCGCGCGGCCCATGGCGTTGCAGTGGTGGAGCGTCCGCAAGCTCCGTTTCAGCCGCCCAGCTCGACCGCACGGTGTACGTCGTCGGCGTAAGCCTCCGGCTGTTCCCAGGCTGCGAAGTGGCCGCCGGCTCGGTGTTCCACATAATCGCAAACGTTCAGGAACGCCTCGGCGTAGCTTCGCGGCTCCGGTTTGATGTCACGCGGGAACACGGAGAGCACGGTCGGCGTGTCGATCCGGTCAGGGAGGGTGACCGGTTCGACATAGGTGGTGAAAGAGGTGCCGATCGTGCCGGTGACCCAGTAGGCGGTGACCCAGGTGAGAAGCTCGTCCGGGGTGAAGGCCGACTCGTCGGACCAGGCCTCCAGTTTCTCGACGATCCATGCCGCGAGGCCGGCGGGTGAGTCGCCGAGGGCGACGGCGAGCGTGTTCGGCCGCGTCGACTGCTCCGCGATGTACCCGCCCTCGGTCCGGAACCACTGCGCCGTCCGGCCGAGGTAGGCCGCCGCGTCGGGCGCGAGCTTCGCCGGGTCCGCCGTGAGCGCACGCTGCGGGGCAACGTTCGTGAGGTGCAGGGCAGCCACCCGCTCCGGGTGTTCGGCCGCGAGGAGTTCCGCGACGGTGCCACCCACGTCGCCGCCGGACACCGTGTACCGCGAGTAACCGAGCTCAGCCAGAGCGTCCGCAACGACGCCGGCGATCCGGTCGGCCGACATGCCGGGAATGGTGAGCGGGGCCGCGAACGGGAAGCCCGGCAGAGCCGGAACCACCACGTGCGTGTCCGCAAGCAAAGGCAGGACGCGCTCGAACCGCAACACCGAGTCCGGCCAGCCATGCAGCAGCACGACGACCGGGGCACCGGGATTCGCGGACCGCTGGTGGATCACACGCAGGTCGGTGTCGCCTGCCTGCACTGTCACCCACGGGAATTCGCCGATCCGGCGCTCGTGCACGTCCCAGTCGTATCCGTTCGCCCAGCGTTCGAGCAGTTCGTCGAGGTGGGTGCCGCTGATGCCGCGCGTCCCGTCGGCGCTCCACGGGGTCGTGACACGCCGCGTCCGCCGGAGTCGGTCTCGCATCTCGTGGTTCATGTGTATCACCGTACACATGATGTGTATAGTCGTACACATGCCCTTGCGCAATGCGGCCGCCACGAAGCAGCGGATCCTGGAGCACGCACAACGCCAGTTCGCCCGGCACGGGTACGCGGCGATCACGGTCAAAGGCGTGGCCGACGCGGCCGGCGTGTCCCCCAACCTCATCACGCGCTATTTCGGCGGCAAGGATGGCCTTTTCCTGGCGGCAACCCGGGTGGAGATCCCCGTCTCCGACTCCTTCGACGGCGACCGTTCCACGCTGGGTTCGCGCCTCGCGGCGAGCATCGTCCGGCGCTGGTTCGGTGCGCCCGGGGAGGATCCGCTGCTCGCGCTGCAACGCGCGTCCGGTGAACGCCCGGAGGCGGCGGAGGCGCTGGCCGCCTTCCTCGACACGAACTCGCTGGAGCCGCTGCACCGCTACCTGCGCGACAGCGGCCTGGACGACGCGGACGCCCGCAGCCGAGCCGCAGCGATCGACGCCTTCGTGCTCGGCGTCTCGACCCGCCGCCGGGTCCTGCGTTCCGAACTCGGCGACCCCGCCGATCTCCAGGCGTGGCTGAGCGCCACCATCCAACGCCTCGCCGACGGGTGATGCACGACAGCAAGAGCAGGAAGTACTGAAACCGCGCTTCCGGCCGGCACCTGCGGTCCAGTCATCGACATCTGCCCGACCATCGCGATCGCGGCACTGCCGGCGTGACCGAGATCGTTTGAGGTGTGGGGGCAGGCTGCCGGGTGGAGGGTTCACCCGTCGCTGTCGTTCGCTGCGGATGCGGGCGCGCGCTCGCTACTCGAAGGTGATGCCCTCCGGGGGGACGTCGACTCGGCTGTCGTCGTCCAGGATCGGGACGCCGAGGCGTTCATGGGCTATGCGCTGGGCGGCGAGTACCTGAGGCAGACGCGTGTCGTATCCGTCGCCGAGGAGCACGGCGGCGCGGCGCGGGGTGACCAGCGCGCGGCTCCACGACCAGCCCGTCGCCGGGTCGGGGACGAGCGGGCCGAGTGCGGCGATCCGGGCGGCGCTGCGGGACCTGACGTCGCTGCCGTCCGGGTCGGACAGATAGCCCACGTGGGTGATCTTCCCGAGCACCGCGTTGGCCTCCTCGGCGACCTCGCGCGTCAGCGTCGCCAACGCGTCCGCGTCCTCGGGTTCGGCGCCGCCGCCGGGCAGCGCGTACCCGCCGTCCGGGTCACCGACCAAGAGAACCCGGCCCTCGGGATCGAACAGCCACCCCGCCGCCCGACCGACCGGAGTGCCGGCCGGTATCGGCTCGTCCTCGTGCCACACCCGCTCCTTCGCCGGCCGGTACTCGCGCCCGTCGACCACATACAGGCAGGCCCCCGCAGCGTACGCCTCCAACGCCGCCGAGACCCGCCGCCGCGTCCGCCCCGAAAAGCGCGGCAGCGCCTGGTCGGGGGTGAGCACATACACCGCGTCCAGTTCGGCGTCGGCCGGAGCCAGCGCCGCGACCTGCTCGTCGGTCAGCGTCGGCCCGTCGAAGAGGAAGTCGAGTACGACCCGCCCGAATGTCCCGGCCGTCGTAGTGCACACCGCGAGCAACCGGCCGACGGTGAGGTCCAGGCCCAGTTCCTCGCGCACCTCGCGTCCGGCGGCCTCATGCGGGGTCTCCCCCGGCTCGGCCATCCCGCCGGGGAGTTCCAGGCCGGGCTTGTAGTTGGGCTCCACCACCACGAGCCCACCGTGCCGATCGCGCAACAGCACCCCGGCACCCACCAGCACTCCCGGCAGGGTGGCGCAGTAGTCGATCAGGTCCTGCGATACCGGTTCGTCGTTGCCGCCCACGCTCATCCGCTCCCCCGTCGCGTCCGCCGGTAGCCGTTGTCCCATCCTGGCCGACCGGTCGAACGTACCGAATACGCGGGCTGGTGAATCGCAGCTTTTCGGCCCCGGGACAGATATATGGGGTGGCGAATTTATGGGGTGGCGACCCACCCACGCGCCCCCGATGAGCACGATGCCGCACATCCGTCCACGTCGGTTCACCCGGGCGGCCCTGCTCGCGTCGGCGTCATCCCACTGCTGTCCGCAGGTTCCGCCCAGGCGACCTTCCTCCGTCCCCGGCCTGGCCGGCATCACCCCAGTCGGCCACGGAGCGCTACGGCCGGCCCGCCGTGCTCGGCGCGGCCCCGGCCACCGACCGCGGCCTCGACGGCCCCCGCGGACGCCATCGACCGCTCCATCACCCAGGGCACCCACCGCGAGATCCCGCCCACCCACCGAACCAACCCCCCGGACCGCGCAACCCGGCTCCGGGGCCGTTCGCCACCCGAGCCGACGCCCCGAGCCCACACAACAAAAAACGGCCCCCGACCAAAACCTCTGGTCGGAAGCCGTCTTTCACGGTGTGGCGGGTGTTGGGTTCGAACCAACGTAGGCATACACCGGCAGATTTACAGTCTGCTCCCTTTGGCCGCTCGGGCAACCCGCCGTGTGCGCCTTGCGGCGCGACGGGACAACAATAGCGGACCATCGGGGGTGCTTCGCCACTCGGTATCGGATCGGGTGGGCGGCGTGCGGTCGGAGTCGGGGTCGTGGGGAACGCTCTAGGCTGGGTTGCCTTCACTCCCACTCAGTTCCCACAGAAAGCGATTCCGAGCCTTGGCTGACTCCTCTTTCGACATCGTGTCCAAGGTCGACCGTCAGGAGGTCGACAACGCGCTGAACCAGACCTCGAAGGAGATCGCGCAGCGGTTCGACTTCAAGAACGTCGGCGCGCACATCGGCTGGACCGGCGAGCAGATCGAGATGCGCGCCAACTCCGAGGAGCGCGTGAACGCGATCCTCGACGTGTTCCAGGGCAAGCTGATCAAGCGCAGCATCTCGCTCAAGTCGCTCGACGCCGGTGAGCCGAAGGCGTCCGGCAAGGAGTACAAGATCTTCGCGTCGATCCAGGAGGGCATCTCCCAGGAGAACGCGAAGAAGGTCTCCAAGATCATCCGCGACGAGGGCCCCAAGGGCGTCAAGGCGCAGATCCAGGGTGAGGAGCTGCGGGTCTCGTCCAAGAACCGGGACGACCTTCAGGAGGTCATCGCGCTGCTCAAGGGCAAGGACCTGGACTTCGCGCTGCAGTTCGTGAACTACCGCTGATCGAGGCCGTCGGCCTGCGGTGGCGCGCGGCGGCGCGGCGGCCGCGGGCTCGGCGGTACCGGGTCGAGGGCACAGCGGGGACGGATCGCCGGCGACGGTGGGTCCGCGGTCCCCGCTGTGCCCTTCATGCCGCCCGGGCCGCGACAGCCCGTCCCACACACGGGGATGGCGGACCCGCGACCGGCGAGGGGCCCGTGACGGACGGCCGGCAACCCGCGCGCGACGACCGACCCGCCACCCACGACGGGCAATCCGCGCCCGGCACCCCGCGACCGGTCGGCGATCGCCCCCGCGACCCACAACCCCGACCGGCAGCCCCGACCACCGGGCCGCGCACCCGCGCGCCGCGCGCACCCACCCCCGCCGCTACCGCTGCACCCGCTCCACCAAAGGCCCGCAGGCGTCGATCGTCGGGGTTGCCGTGCCCGTCAGGGCCGCGGACAGGCGGGTGGGGACGGTGTCCTCCTCCAAGCGGCCGGTGAAGCCCGCGTGGAGGACGCGGAGGGCGTCCTCGTAGGCGAACGGGGCCAGGTGGGCGCCGGTGGAGAGTTGCTCCCGGGCGATTGCGAACATGGTCAGGGCGTGCCGGCGGAAGCGGGCGACGCGGCCGGTGGGCGGCACGGGCCAGCGGGCAATGATCGTGCGGTAGGTGTCCTCGTACCGGTCCAGCGAGTCGAGTTGGGCCGCCGCGCCGCCGGACAGGCTCGAATCGGCGGGTTCCCGGTGGTAGACCACGCCGGGCTCGGACAGCCGGGCGAACGACCAGCCGCGGTCGTGCACCAGGCGCAGCCACAACGACCAGTCGACCAGCAGTGGCAGCTCGGGGTCGAAGCGGAACCAGGACGCGGGCGCGGTGTGCGCGGGATTGCGCGCGACCACGGCGGTGGTCGGCACGAAGTTGGCCACCGAAAGCATGTCCGGGTCGTAGGGGAAGTCGTAGTGGTACGGGCTGCCCGGCGTCTCGCCCGGCATCGCACGGTCGCCGCTGAGGATGCAGTCCGCGTAGATCGCGTCCGAGCCGGTGCTCTCCAGCGCGGCCAGGGCCCGGTCGAGGTGGCCGGGCAGGTACATGTCGTCGTCGTCGAGGAAGGCGACGAAGCGCCCGGTGGCGATCTCCAGGCCGGCGTTGCGTGCCGCCGCCGGGCCGCGCGAGCGCGGGAAGGAGAGCAGCCGCACGGTCATTCCCCGGACGCCCAACGGCAGCACGCCCGCGACGTCCGCGCCGCCGTCGTTGACCACGACGACCTCGATGTCGCGCATGCCCTGGAGGACCACACTGCGCAGGGCATCGGCCAACAGGGCCGTGCGGTCCCGGGTCGGAACGATGACACTGACCGTCGCCGCCACGGCAACCTCCGCGCTTCCCGGTGTGGGTCTGCTTCCCGGTGTGGGTGTAGTGGATCCACCCGTGCCTACCGGGACATATCGACACACCGAGAGCGCGGCTACAGCGGTTGGCTCGGGTCTCCCTCGTACGAGATCACGCGATTGGCCTGTCCGGGCTCAGTAACCGCCCGACCGGCCATCACCACGACCGGCGAGCACCGAGCCCGTCCGCCCGCTCAGACGCCCACGTGCATCGGGTCGTCGGTCGAGACGATCTCGCGGCCCAGCGGGGTGAGCGAGACCGGGATGAGCTTGAAGTTCGCCAGGCCCAGCGGGATACCGATGATGGTGATGCACAGGACGAGGCCGGTGAACAGGTGCGCGAGCGCCAGCCACCAGCCGAAGAGCACGATCCACAGGATGTTGCCGAGCATCGACCCGGTACCGGCATCGCGCCGCCACTCCACCCGGCGGCCGAACGGCCACAGGGCGTATGCCGCGATCCGCCAGGATGCGATGCCCAATGGGATGGTTACGACGAGGAAGAACAACAGGAAGCAGACGATGCCGGCGATGGCGTAGCCGATGGCCAGCCACAGGCCGGAGAACACGAGCCAAATGATGTTCAGGACAGTTTTCACGGACTTGTTCTACCCCGCCCTGGGGCCCCTGACGTCCTCCACAGGGCTGACGATCCCCCGATCAGCCCGCGCCCGAGTCCGCCCACCACCCGGAATGCGTCACCCCGGCCCGGCCCCTCCGCCGGCCCCCGTCCACCAACCGTCGCGCCCCCGACCGCCTCAGTGCCCCGCCATCGTCTCGAGCCGGGCGATCCGGTCCGCCATCGGCGGGTGCGTCGAGAACAGCTTGCTCATCCCGCCCGCGCCGCGTCGGAACGGGTTGGCGATCATCAGCGAGCTGGTGGTCTGCAACTTCGGCTCCGGTGGCAGCGGCAGCGCCTGGGTGCCCGCGTCCAGCTTGCGCAGCGCGCTCGCCAGCGCCATCGGGTCACCGGTGAGCCGGGCCCCGGAGGCGTCCGCCTGGTATTCACGCGAACGACTGACCGCCAATTGGATGACACTCGCCGCCAGCGGGCCCAGGATCATGATCGCCAGCATGCCGAACAGGCCGGGCCCGTCGTCGTCGTTGCTGCGACCGATCGGGATCAACCATGCGAAGTTGACCAGGAACATGATCACACTGGCCAGCGCACCGGCCACCGACGAGATCAGGATGTCCCGGTTGTAGACGTGCGACAGCTCGTGCCCGAGCACCCCGCGCAGCTCGCGCGCGTCCAGGATGCGCAGGATGCCGGTCGTGCAGCACACCGCCGCATTGCGCGGATTGCGGCCGGTGGCGAACGCGTTGGGCGCCTCGGTGGGCGAGATGTACAGGCGCGGCATCGGCTGCCGGGCGTCGTTGGAGAGTTCGCGCACGATCCGGTACAGCTCGGGGTTCTCCGCCTCGCTGACCGGGCGCGCGCGCATCGAGCGCAGCGCGATCTTGTCGCTGTTGAAGTAGGCGTAGCCGTTCGTGGCCAGGGCCACGAACAGGGCGATGATCAACCCGGTCCGACCGAAGAAACTGCCGACGACCAGGATGAGCGCCGACATGCCGCCGAGCAGTACGGCGGTCTTCAGTCCGTTGTGCTGGCCGTGCACGGCAGAGTCCTCTCGCAAGCGTCCCAGGGGTGACAATGCGGGCCCGCGCGGAGTATCCGCCGGCTTGTCGCCCTCTGCCCGTTGTCTCTTCTTTCGCAACGGGACAACGCCTCGCAGAGTTCCCTCCCGAGGCGGGCGTAACCCCCGCCCCGGGACCGGAACCGCAGGTCAGCCGAGCAGTCCCGGCACGGTGAGCACGTGCAGCACCAGCTGTGGCGCGACCGAGAGCAACACCCCGAGCGCCCCGGTGAGCACCAGCGCGGCAACCAGCGGGAGCGGTGTCCGGACGCGGCCGGCGATGCCATCGACGCCGCCGACGACACCGCTGCCCGGGCCGCCGTCCGTACCGGCCGCGCCGGACGGGCTCGGCAGCCCCGGCACGGCGGGAGCGAACAACTGCGCGGTCCAGGCCAGGTAGTAGTACAGACCGATCACCACGTTGACCGCCATCACCACCGCGAGCCAGCCGGTGCCGGAGTCGATCACCGCCTGGAACACGGTCACCTTCGCGAACAACCCGGCCAGACCCGGTGGAACGCCGGCCAGGCACAGCAGGAAGAACGCCATCGCCGCGGCGCCGACCGGGCGCGAGCGAAACAGCGCGCGGTGATCGGAGACCAGGCCGCCGCGCTCGCGTGCCACCAGGGTCACCACCGCGAACGCGCCCAGGTTCATCACCGCGTACACCGCGAGGTAGGCGACCGCCGCGGGCAGCGTGTCGGCCAGGTCCTCGCCGTGCCCGGCGGCCGTCCCGAACGGGACCAGCACATAGCCCGACTGGGCGATCGAGGACCACGCCAACAGGCGCACCGCGTCGGTCTGCCGCAGTGCGGCCAGGTTGCCCGCGGTCATCGTCACCGCGGCGAGCACCGCGAGCGCCGGACCCCAGATGTGCGCGTACGGCCGGAAGGCGATGCCGGCGACCAGGAGCAGTCCGGCGAATCCGGCGGTCTTGGAGACCACGGACAGGTAGGCGGCCACCGGGATCGGCGCACCGCGATAGGTGTCCGGCACCCAGAAGTGGAACGGCACCGCCGCGACCTTGAACGCGAACCCGACCATGGTCAGCACCGCGCCGGTCGCGGCCACCATGGTCAACCGCGGATCCAGGTGCTCCAGGTCGCCCGCGATCCTGGCCAGGTGCACGCTGCCGGTGCTCCCGTAGACCAGGCTCACGCCGAACAACATCACCGCCGTGGCGGCCACGGACAGCAGGAAGAACTTCAGTGCGGCCTCGCCGCCCTGGCCGTCCCGGCGCAGGCCCACCAGCGCGAACGCGGGCAGCGACAACGTCTCCAGGGCGACCACCAGGGTCAGCAGGTCGCGCGCGCCGGCCAGGACGACCGCGCCGGTCACCGAGGACAGCAGCAGGAAGTGGTACTCACCGGCGGGCACGTCGCCCTCGTCGCCGTCCTCGGCCGGCCGCGTCCTCGGCGTCGACAACATCGGCATCGACAGCAGCACGACCACGAACGCCGAGCCGAGCAGCACCAACTGGAGCACCAGGGTCAGGTCGGTGACCATGTACGAGCAGCCCGACGGCGAGCAGAACGTGCCGCGCGCATCGGAGTCGTCCGTGCGCAGCGGCACCAACAGCACCAGCGCCGCGCCGAGTCCGATCAGGGTGAGCCAGGGCAGCACGGCCTTGCGCGCGCCCTCCAGGAACAGGTCCGCGAGCAGCACCACGAGCGCGGCGACCGCGACGGCGACCACCGGCCCGATCGCGAGCCAGTCGATCGACTGGACGTCGAACGGCATGTCAGCTGCCTCCCATGAGGGCACGCACGGCCGGGTCGGTGATCGCGAGCACGGTGGCCGGCCACAGTCCGGCGAGCAGGGTGAGCGCGACGAGCGGGGTCCACACCACGACCTCGCGGCCGGTCACGTCCACCTCCGGCCGGCCCGTCGGGGCCTCGCCCGCAGGGCCCATGCACAACCGGCGGACCAGGCCGAGCATGTAGGCCGCGGTCAGCACGGTGCCCAGGCCGGCCAGGACCAGGAAGGTCCGATAGCCGCCGGTGGACAACCCGGCCGCCGGCTCGTACGCGCCGTACATCGCGAGCAGTTCGCCCCAGAAGCCGGCCAGCCCGGGCAGCCCGAGCCCGGCCACCGCGCCGAACGCGACGAGCGCGCCGAGTCGAGGGGTGCGCCCGTACATCCCGCTACCGAGTCGGCCGAGCAGTGCGGTGCCGTGCCGGTCCTTGACCGCGCCGGCCAGGAAGAACAGCAGGCCGGTGACCAGGCCGTGGCCGATGTTGACGAACAGCGCGCCGTTGATCCCCTGCGGGGTGAGCGTGGCGATGCCGAGCAGCGCGAAGCCCATGTGGCCCACCGACGAGTAGGCGATGATGCGCTTGAGGTCGCCGTCCGGGTCGCGCAGCAGGGCCAGGCACACCAGCGAGCCGTACACGATGCCGACCACGCCGAACGCGGCCAGATACGGCGCGAACGTCTCGGCGCCCTCCGGCAACATCGGCACCGCGATCCGAATCAGGCCGTACGTACCCATCTTGAGCAGCACACCGGCCAGCAGCACGGAGCCGGCCGTCGGCGCGGCGGTGTGCGCGTCGGGCAGCCAGGTGTGCAGCGGCCACATCGGCACCTTGACCGCCAGGCCCAGGCCGATCGCCAGGAACGCCAGCACCTGGACGCCGTGCGACATGCCCACGCCGTGCCGGTCGGCGAGTTCGACCATGTCGAAGGTGCCGGTCTTCGCCTGGATCAGCAGGAAACCGAGCAGCATCACGGCCGAGCCGAGCAGCGTGTACAGGATGAACTTGTACGAGGCCGGACCGCGTTCGCCCGGACTCCCCCAGCGGTTGATGAGGAAGTACATCGGGACCAGTACGACCTCGAAGAACAGGAAGAACAGGATCAGGTCGAGCGCCGCGAAGGTACCCAGCGTGCCGGTCTCCAGGAGCAGGAACAGCGCGACGAACGCACGGGAGTCGCCGCCGGGCGGAATGTTCCACAGGCTGTGCACGGCGACCAGCAGCGTGAGCAGCGCGGTGAGCAGCAGCAGCGGCAGCGAGATGCCGTCGATACCGAGGTGGAAGCGCAGGCCCAGCGAGGGCGCCCAGGACACGTCGGTCTCGAACTGCATGCCGCGCCCGCGGTCGAAGCCGCACGCGAGCACGACGGCACCGATCAGGGTCGCCGCGCTCACGCCGACGCCGACCAGCCGGGCCGCGCGATCCGCGATCCCGGGCAGCAGGAGCATGGCGGCGCCGAGCAGCGGCACGGCCACGACGAGGATCAGCACGACGCTCACCGCGAGGTCTCCTGGGCATGAGAGGGCGTCGGGGGCAACGACCGACAGCGGGTCACGAGCCCACCGCCACGGCGACGGCGAGCACGACCACACCCGCGAACAGGCCGGTCAGGTAGAGCCGGGCGTTGCCGTTCTGGCCCCGGCGGATCCCGCCGCCAAGCAGCCACGCGCTCTGCGCGGCGCCCTCGACGTAGGTGTCGACGACGGCCCCGTCGGCGAACCGCGCCGCCTTGGCGGCGAGTCGGACCGGGACCAGGACCAGCGCCGCGTACAGCCCGTCCATGTCGAATCCGCGCAGCGCCGGGCCGCGCAGCGGGCCCAGCACCCGGGCCGGATCGGCGGCCCGGTCGCGCCGCCACAGGGCGGCGACCACACCGGCTCCGATCACGAACGCGACCAGCGCGAGCACCGTGGTCGGCAGGTGCGGGGCCAAGTCGTCGTAGCCCGCGTCGCTGCCGAGGGACGGCAGGCCCGGGAAGGCCAGGAAGCCGAACAGCACGGTGGGCACCGTGAGCACGATCAGCGGCCACAGCATCGCGGCGGGCGCCTCGCCCGCGTGGGTGGGCTTGGCGTAGTCCGCCGCGTCGGCATGCGCGGGCACCTCCGCGCCGGGCGCGCTCTCGCGCGCCGGCCCGAAGAACACCCGCAGCCACACCCGGGTCGCGTAGGCCGCGGTCAACGCGGCGGTGAGCAGCCCGAACACCAGGACCAGCCAGCCGGCCACCTCCGGTACCGGGCCGTGCCCGGCGGCGGTGTGCTCGGCCGCGCCGAGCACCGCCTCCTTGCTGAAGAAGCCGGCGAACGGCGGGAGACCCGCGAGCGCGGCGAGCCCGGCGGTCATGGTCCAGAACGCGATCGGCGCCCGGTGTCGCAGTCCGCCCATGCCGGCCAGCGCGCCGGTCCCGGCGACGTGGATGGCCACTCCGGCGCCGAGGAAGAGCAGCGCCTTGAAGGCACCGTGCGAGAGCAGATGGAAGACCGCCGCGTCGCGTCCGCCGACCGCGAGCCCGCCGGTCATGTAGGCGAGTTGGCCGACCGTCGACCACGCGAGCACCCGCTTGAGGTCCTCCTGGGCGAGCGCGGCCAGGGCCGAGCCGATCATCGTCGCCGCGGCCAGCACCGCGAGCACGATCAGCGTCGCGTGCGCTGCCAGGAAGGCCGGGTACAGGCGGGCCACCAGGTAGGCACCGGCGGCGACCATGGTGGCTGCGTGGATCAGCGCGGACACCGGGGTCGGGCCGGCCATCGCGTCCGGCAACCAGGTCTGCAGCGGTACCTGCGCGGACTTGCCCACGACGCCGCCGAGCAGCAGCAGGGTGCCGGCGGTGACCCACCCCGCGCCGCCCTCGGGCACCGCGGCGAGCACGTCGCGAATCCGGAACGAGTCGGCGCCCGTGGCGAGCACGAGGATGCCGATCAGGAACGGCACGTCGCCGAGTTTGGTGACCACGAACGCTTTGATCGAGGCCGAGCGGGCCGCTTCGGTCTCCCAGTGGTGGCCGATCAGGAAGTACGAGCAGATGCCCATCACCTCCCAGCCGACCAGGAGCACGATCAGGTCGCCGGTGTACACGACGAGCAACATCGCCGCGGTGAACAACGACACCAGCGCGGCGTAGGACGAGTAGCGCGGATCCTCGCGCAGGTAGGCGGCCGAGTACACCTGCACCAGCAGCGCGACCACGGTGACCAGCACCGCGGACAGCGCCGCGAGTCCGTCCACGCGCAGCCCCAGCGTGATGTCCAGGGCGCCGGTGGGGGTCAGCCGCACCGCCGACTCGCGCACGTCGTCGCCGATACCGGCGGCCACGGCGATCGCGAGCCCGGTCGCGATCAGGGCGGCGGGTACGGCGATCAGGACCGGGCGCACCCGGCGCCCGAGGAACAGCCCCAGCAGGGCCGCGAGCGCGGGCAGGCCGGTGGCCGTCGCGGCGGCGACCGTCATACCGATCCCTCCTTGTGCTCGGCGAGCTCGCGCAGTTCGGGAATGTCGGTGGTGGCCCGATTGCGGAACACCATCAGCACGATCGCCAGGCCCAGGCCGATCTCGGCGGCGGCGATGGTGATCACGAACAGGGTCAGTGCCTGACCGGCGTGCAGCGTGTCGCGCAGGTACATGTCGAACGCGACCAGGTTGACGTTGACCGCGTTGAGCATCAGCTCGATCGACATCAGCACGAGGATCGCGTTGCGGCGCGCGATCACCCCGTAGAGCCCGATGCCGAACAGCAGGACGGCGAGGACGAGCGGATAGACCAGATGCATCGCGGGGTCAGTCCTTCCGGCCCGAGTGCGCGCGCGAGCGGGAGCGGGAGAGCACGATGGCGCCGATCAGCGCGGCCAGGAGCAGCACGGACAACACCTCGAACGGCAACACCCACACCTTGAACAGGCTCTGCCCGGTGACCTCGGTGCTGCCCACGGTGTCGTCGCCCAGGTGCAGGTAGGCGGTGCGGAACGCGTCCACGATCACGGTGAGCAGAGTCGCGGTGGCGGCCGTCGCGACCACGACGGCCGGGATCCGGGCGGCGGGGTCGGCCGGTTCGGAGTAGCCGATCGGCGCCTTGGTGAGCATCAGGCCGAACAGCAGCAGCACCACGACCGCCCCGACGTAGATCAGCACTTGGACCCAGGCGATGAACTCGGCGGTGAGCAGCAGGAACTCGGCGGCGAGGCCGCCCAGCGTGACCACCAGCCACAGCGCGGCGTGCACGACCTGACGGGTGGTCACCACGAGCAGCGCGGAGCCGAGCACGACGAGGCCGATCAGGACGAAGGCGATCTCGGCGCCGGTGGGCGAGAGGAAACCGTGCTCGGTGGCGGCGAGGTTCACGGGTTCTCCTCCGCTTTCGTCGCGGCGGCCCTGGCCGCGGCCGCGGCCTTCTCCGCCTTCTCGACGGCCTTGCGGGCCTGGATCAGTTCCTTGGGGTCCTCGGCGTGCTCGTCCAGCGCGGGCGGCGGCGGGACGGTCCACATCCACTCGCGCAGCTTGTCCTTCTCGTGCGTGAGTTCGTGGATGTCGCCGGTCGCGTACTCGAACTCCGGCGACCAGAACAGCGCGTCGAACGGGCACACCTCGACGCAGATCCCGCAGTACATGCACAGCGCGAAGTCGATCGCGAAGCGGTCGAGCACGTTGCGGGTGCGGTCGCGCGCGCCGGGTTCGCGGGCGGGCACGACCTCCTTGTGCGAGTCGATGTAGATGCACCAGTCCGGGCATTCGCGCGCGCACAACATGCAGACCGTGCAGTTCTCCTCGAACAGCGCGATCACCCCGCGCGAGCGGGGCGGCAGTTCCGGCAGGACCTCCGGATAGGACTGTGTGACGGACCTCTTGGTGAGCGTCTTGAGGGTCACCGCGAGGCCCTTGGCCAGGCCCTTCATCAGGTCGCCACCTTTACCACGCCGGTCAGGACGAGTTGGCCGAGCGCGAGCGGGACGAACACCGTCCACGCGAGCTTTTGCAGTTGGTCCTCGCGCAGTCGGGGATAGCTGACCCGCAGCCAGATCACCACGAACGCGAGCACACCGATCTTGAGCAGGGTCCACAACCAGCCGACCGAGTCCGACCACGGTCCGTGCCAACCGCCCAGGAACAGCACGGTCGTCAGCGCGCACACGATCAGGATCCCGGCGTACTCGGACAGCAGGAACAGTGCGAAGCGCAGGCCGGAGTACTCGGTGTAGGCGCCGAAGATGATCTCCGAGTCGGCGACCGGCATGTCGAACGGCGGGCGCTGGATCTCGGCGAGGCCGGCGGTGAAGAACACCACGCCGCCGATCGCCTGCCAGGGCAGCCACCACCACTCGAAGCCCTCGACGATCCCAGGCAGCGACACGGTCCCGGCGGCCATCGCGACCGAGGCCGCGGCGAGCAGCATCGGCAGCTCGTAGGCCATCAGCTGGGCGGCCGAGCGGATGCCGCCGAGCAGCGAGTACTTGTTGGCCGAGGCCCAGCCGCCCATCAGCGACCCGAGCACCCCGACGCCCATCACCGCGAGCACGAACACGATGCCGGCGTCGATCGTGCGGCCGACGAAGCCGTTCGGCCCGATCGGGATCGCGATCAGCACCACGAAGTAAGGAATCAGCGCCACGGCCGGCGCGAGCTTGAACACCTTGCGGTCGGCGCCGGCCGGGACGATGTCCTCCTTCTGCGCGAACTTGACGCCGTCGGCGACCAGCTGCGCCCAGCCGTGGAAGGCGCCCGCGTAGATCGGGCCGACCCGCGCCTGCATGTGCGCCATCACCTTGTGCTCGGTCTGCCCGATCAGCAGGGGCAGCACGAGGAACGCCCCGAGCACGAGTACGAGCCGGAGGCACACGTCGAGGAGACTCACGGGGTGTCCCCTTCGGTGGACGGGCCGGGCGAACCGCTCTCACGGGGCTCGGCGGGCTCGGGTGACGCACCGGACTCGGGCGATGCGGCGGGTTTGGGCGCCTCGGGCGGCGGCGGGGCCGACGAGGCGGACTCGGGCGGTGGGACGGGCTCGGGTGACGCGGCGGGCTCGGGTGACGCACCCGACCGACCGCCGGTTTGGCTCGCCGAGCCGGCGGAGGCGCTGCGGGTGCGGCGGGCAGGTGGCCCCTCCGTCGCGGCCTGGCTCGCCGAGCCGGCCGC